>DGNZ01000270.1 GCA_002389175.1 Rhodospirillaceae bacterium UBA4479
CCAGGAAATGCGCACTCAACCACAGCATCGGATAACGCCGACCTGCCGGTTGCCCCACCACCCAATCGCGGAGTTCTTTCAACGACGCACTGGTCACGGCGGGTTCACGCAACCACGTCACCGCATAAAACATCACCAGGAATATCTGCGCGCGGTCCAACCCGTTAATCAATCCGCCGAACAGGTCGCCGCCATACCATGCCGCAATGCCGCCCACGACAAACATCGCGCCGCCCATATTCCGCTGCAATGCGGGTGCCCGCCAGAATTCCAGCAACAGGAATGTCGCCGTCAGCGCGATGCCAACCTCGCGGCCGAACGGTATCTGCCACAGCCGTGTTGCGATCACGACGATGACGAGGACAGTATAAATGGATGCGGAGAGATGGTGTCTCAGAACGGACCGCTCCGGTTAGATGATAAGACGTATTATTCCAGCCATATCATTTCGTCACGCGATGCGACAGACCTCATCGAATTCAAACCGCGGCGAGCGTGGGAACAAATCATCATCGGTCCCATAGCCTATATTACAGAGAAAATTCGATTTAACCTTGGTCCCGCCAAAGAACAATTCATCAACTTTGGTATTATCAAACCCAGACATCGGGCCGCAGTCCAATCCCAGAGACCGCGCCGCCATCATCAAATATGCGCCTTGCAATGTGCCGTTCCGAAATGCCGTTGTTTCAATCAGTTCATCATTCCCGACAAACCAGGACCGGGCATCGGCATGGGGAAATAATTGCGGCAGCTTTTCATAGAATTCCATATCGTGGCCGATGATCGCGGTCACGGGTGCCGCCATGGTTTTATTGACGTTACCCTCCATCAGGCAGGATTTTAACTTTTCTTTGGCCGCGGCGGACTTCGCGAAAACGATCCGCGCGGGCGCACAGTTTGCACTGGTCGGCGCCATCCGCACCAAGTTCCACATGTCGTGCAAAATGGAATCTTCGACGGGCGTGTCGGCCCAGCCATTATGGGTACGCGCATCCAAAAACAATGTTTTCAAGGTGTCTTCGTTCAGTGCTTTTGACAATATTTCCTCCAAGACCGTGATGTTCGTCATAGCTGCGCGCAAACTCGAGCGTGTATCACCATACTTGATGATTTGGGCCGTTCACGGCAAGGTTGAAAAGACACCGATGAAAAGGCTGAGAAAAGGACGTACTGGGGTGAAGACAATAAAAGCATGCGGCCTCTCGCTGATCATGGCGCTTGGACTTATACATCATAGTGCCGAGGCACAGGAACCGCCGACCAAGGCGAGCGTGGTCATGTATCATCGGTTTGGGGAACAGGATTTTCCATCAACCAATGTGACCATGGAACAATTCAGCGCACACGTCGAAGAGCTGAAAACAGGCGGCTACAATGTCGCCCGTCTGCCCGATATCATTGCGGGACTCAAAGCAGGCGAGACACTGCCACCCAAAACCGTCGGCATCAGTGTCGATGATGCCTATGAATCAGTCTACACAAAGGCGTGGCCCATGCTGCGCGAGGCGGGCTTTCCGTTCACCTTGTTTGTCGCCACCGAGCCAGTCGATCAACGCCTGGGACGATACATGTCGTGGGATCAAATCCGTGATCTGAAATCGCAGGGCGTGACCATCGGCAGCCAGACAAAAACGCATCCCCACATGCCAAACCTGAGCGTCGCCGAAGTTTATGCGGAACTAGAAGACTCCAACGCCCGTTTTAAAATTGAGATCGGCGAAGCCCCTAACCTGATCGCATATCCATACGGCGAGGCCAGCACGGCTGTGATGAACACATCTCAAGAAATGGGCTTTATCGCCGGATTTGGACAGCATTCTGGAGCCATCGGTAATTCCAGCCCGATGTATTACCTGCCGCGCTTCGCCATGAACGAAGCATTTGGATCACTGGAGCGTTTCAAACTAGCCGCCAACGCTATCCCGGTCGGCACCGCTGACATCACGCCCACGGATCCTGTGATCGGCGCGAAGAATCCGCCCCCCATTGGGTTTACAGTGACTTGGCCCACCAAAAATTTGGACCGATTGAATTGCTTTGCGTCGCATTCCAAGAATTTAGAAATCACACGCCTGGGCAATCGCTTAGAAGTCCGCACCCCGGACGCTATGCCACAGGGGCGCACACGGCTGAACTGCACCATGCCAGCAGGTAACGGCCGCTGGCACTGGTTTGGTCGGCAGTTCTACGTCGCGAAGTGATGGACTAAACGCCCACAACGTTAATTCAACGTGTCGATCCGTGTTCGGCCATTATTCAGAAAACATGCCTTGTCGAAAAGCGCCAAGTCCAAGGGGTTGGGCAAACGCACATCTGTAAGTTCGGGAATTGGTTTTTCCGAAAACTCGTAGATGCGATCAATCTGCGAGATAAACACGATGATCACGCCCGATTGCGCGGCAAAGGCCTTTAACACCGATACTTGTTTCGACAGATCAGGTTCGGAACGCCGCTGGTCCATGATCTGAAGATAATCGATCACCACAATCGTGCCACGCGGTGACGCCCTTAATCGATCCATCACGTAGTCCGCACTGATGGCATCGGATGCATCAATTTGGATATCCTCAAAGTCGGGATTTATCCTCCCGGCGATGGAATGAAACCGATCACGGGCTTCTTGCTCGTTGAACTCAAGCGTAAAGAACACGCCTTGGCGCCCCGCTTTTATCGCTTCTGCGATAAGCTCTAACCCCATCATCGTTTTGCCATGCCCTGGACGGGCCCCCAGCAAAACAAGGTCACCTGGACAAAGCTGGCCTAGAAGTGCAGAGGCAGAATGGTCTGATGATACGCGGGGAATGTGTGCGGCGAGCAAGCTCCAACTGGAAAAACCCTCTTGGCGCGCGATGCGGTCCAAGGCGGCGTGTAATGGAATGCCATGGTCGCGAGATAACTGCTTGGCTTGGCGTTTAAGTTGAAAAATCGGTGCTGATAACTGCATGAAAGAACCTCCGACAACGGGCGGTTATCACAATCCCCCCTTATGCGGCATGCCCGAACAGATGGTTCGATAAAAAGTTAGCCCGGTATGTCGTTTACTTTCCCAACGGAGGGGGGAGGCACGGGCCAGCACCTTGCGCCAATCGTAATCCGAAGTCGGCGCGGACACAATAATGCAGCGCAAAGTGATGACGCTTTGAGTGGGATTTTTTTGATATGGGCAGACGCATAACGCGTCGCCCAATATCATAGAGCCGTCCGCCGAGATTATTCGACGGCGCGGACTTCCTGAACTTCTGGCACGTAATGGCGCAGCATGTTTTCAATGCCGTGCTTCAACGTTGCGGTTGAGCTTGGGCAACCCGCGCAGGCACCTTGCATGTGCAACGACACGATGCCGCCTTCGAAACCTTTGAACACGATATCGCCACCGTCCTGTGCCACAGCTGGGCGCACGCGTGTATCGATCAGTTCTTTGATTTGCTTCACGATCGGGTCGTCGTCGCCGTCGGCTTCATCACCGTCGCCTGTGGCGTCTTCAAGAACCGGACGGCCGGACTGATAATGTTCCATGATGCCGCCGAGGATTTGCGGGCGCATCACGTCCCACTCGCGATCGTCAGATTTTGTCACCGTCACGAAGTCGGAGCCTAGGAAAACGCCTGCCACACCCTCAATCGCGAATAGTCGTGTCGCCAAGGGGGAACGCCCTGCATCGCTGGCATCGGCAAAGTTCGCGGTGCCATCGCCGACCACGGATTTACCGGGCAAGAATTTCAATGTCGCCGGGTTCGGCGTGCCTTCTGTTTGAATGAACATCTCAATCTCCAAAAATTCGGGTGGCTTCAAGACCACGCTGTTGAGCATAATGTGGCGTTTGGGGTGCCCAGATGCAAGTCACGCTGATGTGACGGCTTTGTAATTGTGGTTTTAGCTTAGCGCGCTTTCTTGGGGCGCAAGAAACCGATCACGTCCTGAACTTCACGCAGCACAGGTTCAGCCAAGGCTGTGGCGCGCTCGGCACCATCTGCCAACACCGCATCAACTTGGGCTTTATCGGCCAACAACCGCGTATATTCCTCTTGAATCGGGGCCAAAGAGGCAACGGCGACATCAGACAAACGACCCTTGAGTGCCGAAAACTGCTGACCCGCGAATTCCGCAATCGCATCGTCCATGGTGACATCAGCCAGGGCCGCATAAATACCCAACAAATTGCGTGCTTCGGGGCGACCCTCTAGGCCCGCCGCGTTTTCTGGCAACAAATCGGGATCGGTTTTGGCCTTTTTGATCTTTCGCACGATGGTATCGGTATCGTCGGTCATGTTGATCCGCGACAGATCCGACGGATCGGACTTCGACATTTTACTGGTGCCATCTTTTAACGACATGACGCGCGTGGCGGAGCCCAGGATAAGAGGTTCTGGAACCGGAAAGACGTCTTTTTTGTAGTCATGGTTGAACTTTTGCGCGATGTCGCGGGCCAGTTCCAGGTGTTGTTTTTGATCTTCGCCGACCGGAACGTGCGTGCCTTTGTACAACAAGATATCTGCCGCCATCAGGTTCGGGTATGCGAACAAGCCGACCGAGGCGGCCTCTTGGTCTTTGCCCGCTTTTTCCTTGAATTGGGTCATCCGGCCCAACCATCCCAGGCGCGCAACGCAGTTAAATATCCACGCCAGTTCGGCATGGCCCGACACCTGTGATTGATTAAAGATGATGTGTTTTTTGGCATCAATGCCCGACGCGATCAGCGCCGCGGCGACTTCGCGGGTCGATTTCCGCAGCGCATCTGGGTCCTGCCAAACGGTAATGGCGTGCAGATCAACGACGCAGAACAGGCATTCGTATTGGTCCTGCAGGGCGACCCAGTTTCGAATGGCCCCTAGGTAATTCCCAAGATGCAAATTGCCGGTGGGTTGAACGCCAGAGAAAATTCGTTGGGTCATGATCGGGCTCGCTAAATGAAACGGATTATTATGTTGCCGGGTTATCGCGCGCGGGCCCAACGGGGTCAAGCGGTGGGCGGTGAGCGCCGGGTGGTCGCCTTAATTTCCGCAAGAGAAAACACGCAGAATATCCGGGCCGATGCAAAGTACACAATCCCGCCACCGATAATCAGCGCGGTGAGCGCCGCAACTTCGATCATCGCTCCTTTGGCCAACCACGGCGTCGCCCATGCGGCCCCAAACCACAGACCCGCACCCATGATGATACTTGCTGCGATAATGCCGAGCGACCGGATCAACAAGCGTCTATCCATGGTGTAATGACCCCGCATCATCAATATGATCACGAGACCCAAAACATTGAGCCATGCCGAAACACTGGATGCGATGGCAATGCCGACATGAGCAAATTCCCGCATCAAAATCAGGTTAAGTGCGATGTTCACGATAATCGATAGGGCCGCAATGATGACCGGTGTCTTGGTGTCTTCGCGGGCAAAGAACCCAGGGGTAAACACCCGAATGCCGACGTAGGCTGGCAAACCCAGCGCATAGGCAGCCAACGCCGTTGCCGTGGCTTGGGTGGCGGCGGCATCGAATGCACCGCGCTCAAATAATGTGGCAACGATCGGCCCTGGGATCGCGATCAACGCGACGGCGGCAGGTAATGTGAGCAACAGCGCAAACTCGGCCCCCCGATTCTGGGCGTTGTTGGCATCGTTGATATCGCCCTTTTCCAATTGCCGCGAAATCATCGGCAACAATGCGGTGCCAACCGCAATACCGACGACGCCCAGCGGCAGCTGTGTGATACGATCAGCGTAATACAGGTATGAGACCGCCCCATCCGAAATGGTTGTCGCCAAGATGGTGCCGATCAGCAAATTGATCTGATACAGCGACGCACCAAACACCACGGGCAATGTGCGTCGGCCCAGTGTCCGAACTTTTGGCGTTAATTTGGGACGGCGAAACTTGATCGGAAAACCCGCTCGATGGCAGTGCCACGTCAGCCATGCAAATTGGATGATCCCTGCCGCAAATACACCCCATACCAACGCGCGTCCGGTTTCTTCATCCGATCCACCAAAACCCAAAATAGCTGTAATCAGTGTGATGTTGAGCAACACGGGTGCGGCCGCCGCGGCTGAGAACTTACCCAACGCATTCAAGACACCGGACTGAAGTGCTACCAGTGAGATAAACAACAAATACGGAAAGGCGATGCGCGAGAACTCCGTCGCCATTTCCATCTTGCCCGGCACTTCATCGAAGCCCGGTGCCAAGTACGGCATCAACCACGGCATCGTCACCTGCACGACGATGACGAACACCAACAAAACGATGGCGAGGGCGGCAAAGGCATGCTCAGCAAATTCGCGGGCAGGGGCTCGGCCTTCGCCTTCGAGTGATCTGGAAAACAATGGCACGAAGGCGGCAGCGAACGCGCCCTCGGCGAACAATCTCCGGAACAGATTAGGGAATCTGAACGCCACAACAAACGCATCCGCAACAGCACCAGCGCCCAGGAAATTGGCAATCAAGATATCGCGCACAAAGCCAAAGACGCGACTGAGCATCGTCATCGATCCAATGGCAGAAACGGCGCGTACGAGATTCATAAAATGTTGATGGCGTTAGATTGCGGCTCAAAGATGGCGAAGCCTCTCTCCGCCACGCGCGTCACTCGGCAGCCTCGGGTGTTTTAACTTCGGCGTTTCTCTCGATCGCTCGAAGTAATTTGTTTCGCACGTCTTCGATTTTACCAGGCTGTTCCATCTTCAGTCCGAACACATCTTTGATGTAGAACACATCGACGACACGCTCTCCGTACGTTGAAATGTGCGCGGACGAAATTTGCAATGCGGCTTGCGTGATCGCGTCCGTCACATCGTGAAGGAAGCCCAATCGGTCGCGGCCATTGACCTCAATTACAGTGTGCGTGCGGCTGGCTTTGTTATCGATGAGGACGCGCGGCGGTACGGTGAAGACACTTGTGCGCGACGGCATCGCATTGGCGCGGGCTTCGCGAAGCTCATATGCGGGGGACGTGACGCCCGATAATGCGCGTTCAATCCGCGAGCGTATTCGGTCGATCCGGCTTTCACCTGAAATGGCTTCGTGTTGGGCGTCTTGGACCCAGAAAATATCCAACGCCATGCTGTTGTTCAGAGTCGAAATTTTTGCATCTACAATGCTGACACCGCCAAGCGATAGTGCCCCTGCAACTTTTGAAAAAAGTCCGGGATGATCGGCGGTATAGACCAAAACTTCGGTCGCGTCGTGATCTTCGTCGGCTCGAAATTCGATCAGTAATTCTTCGTTATCTTCGCCCGCCCTTTTGATCAGCTGCGCATGTCGGATCAGGGTTTCAGTATCAAACGACAACCAATAGGTATCGCGCGCCAAATCCATGTGTGCTGCGACGGAATCTTCGTCCCACCCAAGCGTTTCTGTTAACTCGTTAGCCAAACGCACCTTGGCATTTTCGGCCCGTTTCGACATGCGCTCTTGGGGCATTTCGCCCGACATTGCTTCGCTGGCGCGCCAATACAGTTCGCGCAACAAGCCTGCTTTCCAGGCGTTCCATACGTTGGGGCCGACCGCGCGAATATCAGCGACCGTCAGGATCATCAACAAACGCAGGCGTTCAGGGGATTGCACTTCACCGACAAAATCAAACACCGTTTTTGGATCATCGACATCGCGTTTGAATGCGGTGTTACTCATCAATAGGTGTGTCTTCACCAGCCATGAAACGGTTTCAGTTTCCCAATCGTTGAGGCCCATGCGCGGCCCCAGCTTGAGTGCGATTTCAGCACCCAATTCTGAATGATCCCCGCCACGGCCCTTGGCTATATCGTGCAACAGCACGGCCAAATACAAGACGCGGCGTGATTGGATTTCAGAGATGATTTCACACGACACCGGGTGGTCATCGACCAGGCGACCGGTCTCGATCCCGTGGAGAATACCAATAGCGCGTATGGTGTGCTCGTCGACGGTATAGACGTGATACATGTCGTATTGCATCTGTGCGACGACACGCCCGAAGTCCGGCACAAATTTTCCGAACACGCCCGCTTCGTTCATCCGCATTAACGTCACATCGGGATCAGGCCCGGTCAGGATATTGATGAAAATCTCGTTGGCTTCGGGATCGTTCTGAACCTTACGCGTGACCTTTTTTAAGTTCTTGGTCACAAGGCGCAGCGCCTCGGGGTGAATATCCAGATCGTGCTGTTGGGCCTGCCAAAACAGATCGAGCATCTTGGCCGGCTGGGTCGAAAACAGACTGTCTTCGTCCACCAAAATACGGTCTCCATCGACTTTGAATCCATCGATCTTGGGCCCACCACCGCCAAATTTAGGCATCCAGAAACGACGGCGCTTCTTTTTGTGTTGTTCTTCCAAGGTCGCACAAATGATACGCGTCAGGTCGCCCACATCCTTGGCGATCAAGAAATAGTGTTTCATGAAACGCTCAACGCCACTCAGGCCCGCATGATCGGTGTAGGCCATGCGGTCGCCGATTTCAGATTGAATGTTGAAAGTCAGGCGTTCTTCGGGTCGACCCGCCAGATAATGCAGATGACAGCGCGCCGTCCACAGGAATTCTTGGGCCTTTTTAAAGCGGCGCGCATCCTCGGCGGTGATGACGTTTTTGAGTTTCAGCTCATCAATGGTGGTCGCATCGAGCAGGTATTTGGAAATCCACATCAGCGTTTGCAGATCGCGCAGGCCGCCTTTGCCGTCTTTGATATTGGGTTCCAACACATAGCGCGTATCGCCCAAACGGTTATGGCGGGCATCACGTTCTGCCAATTTAGCCTCAACAAACGCGGGACCGGTGCCATCCAGCACCTGTTTTTTAAAATCGAGTTGGAATTGGTCGTACTGCGTCCCGTCGCCCGTCAGCAGACGTGATTCCAGCAAACTGGTCCGAATCGTAATGTCTTCGTGCGATAAGCGGATCGCATCAGCGCTGGAACGGGTCGCATGCCCGACCTTCAGATCCAAATCCCACAACGTATAAAGGATGTATTCGACAACTTGTTCGGCCCGCGGTGTCACCTTGTAGGGCAGTAAAAACATCAGGTCGATATCTGAAAACGGTGCCAGTTCGCCCCGCCCATACCCACCGGTGGCGATCACCGTGATCGCATCATCACTGGTTTCGACACCCATCGGATAGGCGTGTTCGGTCGCCACGTCATATATCAGGCGGATGACCTGATCGACCAGATAGGCCCCGGCAAACACGGTTTTGGAGCCGCTTTGCTCACCTGCCTCAAAACGACGGCGAATCTCAGCCCGACCATCGGCCATGGCTTTTTTATAGACGGCAAAAACCTCGTTTTGTGAGTCTGACGTGAACCCAGACCAGTTCAGAATATCTTCGAGCTGACCCAGAACCGCCTTACGGTCAATAATCTCGCGAGGTTTGGTGATTTTTTTCATGGACATGTATATAGCCGTCCCGAAGCCATTGCCCAAGGGTGAACAGTATCGCGATGAAACGAAGCCACATTAAGATTAACTGATTGATCTTTATGTTTAGTTGTCCAATTTCTCCACAAAAAATCATTCATCTAAGGATAATCCTTTAAGCTTATATAAAATCTCTAGTGCCTGCAGCGGCGTTAAGCTGTCTGGATTAATCTTATCGATCTCTTGATCCACACGGCTGTCTTGCTTAGGGGTATTTGGTTGCGCTTGAACGTTAACGGCGAACAGCGGCAAGTCATTCGCAAGGCCACCCGCATGGTTTTGGGGGCTTGATTCCAGCTTTTTCAGAATTTCCTCGGCACGCGCGACCACATTCCCCGGCAATCCGGCCAATTGTCCCACGTGGATACCATAAGACCTGTCCGCCGTGCCCGTGCCAACTTCATGCAAGAACACAACGTCGCCTTGCCATTCCTTAACCCGCATCGTGAAACATTTAAGGCCCGCCAGCCGTTCCGCCAATTCCGTCAACTCGTGATAATGCGTTGCGAACAGGCCCCTACAGGCATTCACCTCGTGCAAATGTTCCACCACAGCCCAGGCGATGGACAATCCATCAAATGTCGACGTGCCCCGGCCAATTTCATCCAAAATGACCAGCGCACGCGGCCCTGCCTGGTGCAGGATGGCGGCGGTTTCGACCATTTCGACCATAAATGTGGAACGACCGCGCGCCAGATCGTCCGCCGCGCCCACGCGACTGAACAATCGATCCACGATACCGATATGGACCCGGGCCGCAGGAACGAACAAGCCCGCCTGTGCCAGGACTGCAATCACCGCGTTTTGGCGCAAAAACGTACTTTTACCCGCCATATTCGGCCCAGTCAGCAACCACAACGGCGACGATTGATTGTCGTCATCCATTTCCAGGCGGCTATCGTTGGCGACAAATGGTCCATCACCTGCTTTGTTTAATGCTTTTTCAACAACCGGATGACGCCCAGCTTCGATCACAAACGCCATGCTATCATCGACGGCGGGGCGCACATAGTCTTCGGATATTGCCAATTCCGCCGTTGCCGATGCGACATCTAAACGCGCAATGGCCTGGGCCGTCAGGTCGATCGCGGGGGCGGACTGCAGAACTTGATCCACAAGGGCCGTGAAAATTTCGTGCTCTAACGCCAACGCACGGTCAGCGGCACGGGAAATCTCTGATTCAAGATCACTGAGCTCAACGGTTGCGAACCGAACCGCATTCACCATCGTCTGGCGATGAATGTAGGGGCTGTCACCCCCCGTGGGCACGCCATCACCGTGCTTGGCGGTCACTTCGATGAAGTAGCCCAGCACATTGTTATGTCGCACCTTGAGGTTCGCAATCCCGGTATCGTCCGCATACTTGCGTTGCAGGCCCGCGATCAGGCGGCGGCTTTCATCGCGCAGGCCCCGCAATTCATCCAGGCGTGGATTATATTCCGCTGCAACAAATCCCCCGTCAGCCAAGGCGGCAGGCGGCTCATCAACCAATGCGATGCCCAGTTCGCGCACCAAATCATCGTGACCGCCCAGGTTCCCTGCAATGTCGGACATATCTTCGGCCACCATCAACGACGCGACGTCAGCGACGCGGTCCTTGATTGATTGCGCGGCGATCAACCCAGTGCGGATGGCGACCAAATCCCGGGGGCCGCCGCGACCGATGCTGACGCGGCTAAGCGCACGCTGGATTTCAGGGATCGATTTCAACAAATCGCGGACGTCATCGCGGGCACGGCCATCAACGGCAAATGCATCGACCAAATCCAGTCGACGATTAACCTCAATCGGGTCGGTTAACGGGGCCGACAATCGGGTTGCCAACAACCTGGCACCCATGCCTGTGACCGTCATATCGATGGCGTCCAGCAACGTGCCCTGCCGTCCGCCCGCCATGGCGTCGGTCAGTTCCAGGTTGCGCCGGGTCGCGGCATCAATTTCCATCACCGCGCCCTGTTCCACGCGCTCTAACGGGCGCAGACGGGGCAATTTGCCTTTTTGGGTCAGCTCAACGTAATCGATCAGGCCTCCCGCCGCCGCCAACTCGGCACGGTTGAATTGCCCAAAGGCATCCAAGGTTTTGATGCCAAAAATTGCTTCGATCCTGCGGCGACCGTTTTCACTATCAAACCGAGAACCCGGCAGTGGCGTTAAGCGATCATCCACGTCGAACCAAACGTGTGACAGCGCATCGTCCGACAACAAGTTATCTGCGACGATCAACTCACCGGGCTGCAGACGCGATAGTATGGCCGCGATTTCCAAGGCACTCGCAGATTGGGTGCGGAAATCCCCCGTCGAGACATCCAGCCACGCCACCGCGTAATCAGACTGCGCGCGGGCGATAGCGGCCAAAAAATTATTGCGCCGTGCTTCTAGCAACACGTCTTCGGTGATTGTGCCCGGCGTCACGACCCGCACCACGGCACGTTTGACGACCGATTTTGATCCACGCTTTTTGGCTTCGGCAGGGTCTTCGACCTGCTCGCAGATCGCAACCCGGAACCCCTTGCGAATCAACTTGTTCAAATACGCTTCGTGACTGTGTACAGGCACACCGCACATCGGAATGTCTTCGCCCAGATGCTTGCCGCGCTTGGTCAGCGCGATATCCAGCGCTGCTGCCGCCTGTACAGCGTCATCAAAGAACAGCTCGTAGAAATCACCCATGCGATAGAACAGCACTTCGGTCGCATGATCGGCCTTTAATTTCAGATACTGCGCCATCATCGGCGTGACAGATTTATCGACCTTCTTGGTATCTGCCGTAGACACAGGAATATCAGGCCCATTGCCATCAATAGGCGCGGCGTCATCAGAAATGTGATCTGCGGGTAGGGCGTTATTCATCTGGGCCTATAAACATAAGCGAAGGAAATTCTTAACCATAGATGTATCACATGGGAGAGGGTGACGAAAATGACGACTGTATAGTTAGCATTGAAGTTTTCCACAGCGTCGGCAATATGGTGTGCTCGACATATAAATTATTAATAACAAAACGACCGCTCTTGCGGACCTGGGGAACATTTCAATGGAAGAACAAGCCAAAGAAGCTCTTTATCGCGAAGCCTTACGGATGCATGCGCGCGGTAAGCCTGGAAAGATCGAAATTCGGGCCACAAAACCGCTGACGACGCAGCGCGATCTGACGTTGGCTTATTCCCCCGGTGTGGCAGCGCCGTGCCTGGAAATCTACGAGAACCCCGAAAAGGTTTACGACTACACCGCACGCGGCAATATGGTCGCGGTGATTTCCAACGGCACCGCCGTTTTGGGCCTGGGCAGTATTGGACCACTTGCAGGGAAACCTGTGATGGAAGGGAAATGCGTTCTATTCAAACGCTTTGCCGATGTCGATGCGATCAACGTAGAGGTCTTTACCGAAGACGTTGATGAGTTCGTTGAAAGCGTGCGCCTGTTCGGTGAAACCTTTGGCGGTATCAACTTAGAAGACATCAAAGCACCCGAATGCTTCATGATCGAAGAACGCCTGCGCGAATTGTTGGACGTTCCGGTTTTTCACGATGACCAACACGGTACGGCGATTATCACCGCAGCGGGTTTGATCAACGCCATTGAAATTACGGGCCGCTCGCTCGCTGATACCCGAATCGTCATCAACGGTGCGGGTGCGGCGTCGATTGCCTGTGCCGACCTGATCAAAGCCATGGGTGGTAACGGCCAAAATATGATGATGTGCGATTCCAAGGGCGTCATCTATCGCGGCCGCAAGGAAGGCATGAACCAGTGGAAATCGGCACAAGCCGTCGACACCGATGCCCGCACCCTGTCCGACGCCATGAAAGGTGCGGATGTGTTTATCGGCCTGTCCGTTAAAGACGCCGTGACCCAGGACATGGTCGCATCGATGGCGGATCAGCCGATTATCTTTGCTATGGCCAACCCGGATCCTGAAATCTCTCCCGAAGACGTCAAAGCCGTGCGCGACGATGCGATCATCGCCACCGGGCGTTCGGATTATCCAAATCAGGTCAACAATGTGTTGGGCTTCCCCTACATTTTCCGCGGTGCGCTGGATGTTCGCGCGACAACCATCAATGACGAGATGAAGATCGCCGCCGCCCACGCGTTAGCGGCATTGGCGCGTGAAGATGTGCCGGATGAAGTCGACGAAGCCTATGCCGGTGATCACCTGCAGTTCGGGCCGGAATACATCATCCCGACACCGTTTGATCCACGCCTGATCGTGAACGTGCCAAAAGCCGTTGCCCAGGCCGCAATGGATTCGGGCGTTGCCGGTCATCCGATCATCGACATGGATGCTTATACCGCGCAGTTGTCGGCACGGTTGGACCCGATGGTCGCACAATTACAAAGCGTGATCGAAAAAGTCCGCGCCCGTCCGCGCCGCGTCGTCTTTACCGAAGGCGAAGAAGAAAAATCAATCCGCGCTGCGCATGCGTTCCTGAGTGCTGGGTACGGCACCCCCGTTTTGGTCGGTCGCGAAGAACGCGTCATCGAGACCATGAAAGCATTGGGTTTTGAGAAGTTCGATGGCATTGAAATCCAAAATGCCCGGTTGAGCTCGCGCAACAGTGAATACGCCGAGTTCCTATATAAGCGTCTGCAACGCAAAGGTGCGCTGATGCGCGATTGCCAACGCATGGTCAATCAGGATCGAAACATCTTCGCCGCCTGCATGGTCGCGATGGGTGATGCCGATGCGATGATGACCGGGTTGACGCGGAACTATCACGCGGCCCTTGAAGACATATCGTCGGTGATTGATCCCGCACCCAATGCGCGGGTCATGGGTCTGTCGATGATCTTTAACGAAGACCGTTCGATTTTCGTCGCCGATACCGCGATCCACGAATCCCCCAATGCCGAGGAATTGGCCGATATCGCACAACAAGCCGCGACAGAGGTTCGGCGTTTTGGTCACGACCCCCGCGTCGCATTGATTTCGTTTGCGAACTTTGGGCATCCATCCCTGCCGCGATCCGAAATTGTCCGCGAAGCCGTTGAGATTTTGGATCAACGCAACGCCAACTTTGAATACGACGGTGAAATGGCGGTCGATGTCGCACTGAACAAAGATCTGTTGGATCTGTATCCGTTCTGCCGATTGTCCGATACGGCCAATGTTTTGATCATGCCCGGCCTGCACACGGCGCAAATCTCAACCAAGCTGATCGCATCGCTGGGTGGATCCACCGTGTTGGGCCCGTTGTTGAAGGGTCTCAGCAAGCCGGTTCAGATCGTCCCGATGGACGCCACGGTTTCCGACATGCTTACATTGGCAGCCCTGACCGCCCACGACGCTGTTGACTAACACAGCCTTTTGAAACAAGAAAAGCGCGGCCCATAAAGCCGCGCTTTTTGTTGTTCATTCGAGAGCGTTTTAAACCCGATCTGGGTCCGCGCCTAAATCGCGAAGCTCTTCAGCTTTGGCTTCAGCTTTTTCCGCTGCTTCTTCTTTGCTCTTGGCCTCGGCCCGCTCTATCGCTTCGCGGATCAGGCTCATGGCTTCTTCGGTTTCGCCCCAGCGCTGAACCTTGACCCATTTATCATGTTCTAAATCTTTGTAATGCTCAAAGAAGTGCTGAATTTGTTCGATGAGTACGGGGCGAATATCGCGATATGAACTCACATCGCCGTAATAAGGATGTAGTTCGTCGACGGGAACACAGAGGATTTTCTCGTCGATGCCGCTTTCGTCTTCCATGATCAGCACGCCGATGGGACGGCATTTAATCACACAACCGGGGATAACCGGCAGCTGACCCAGCACGGCGGCATCAATCGGATCACCATCATCAGACAGGGTATGCGGCACGAACCCGTAGTTGGTGGGGTAGTACATTGCGGTGTGTAAAAAGCGATCAACATAGATCGCGCCCGATTTTTTATCGAATTCATACTTCACCGGGTTGCCACCCAATGGAATTTCGATGATGACATTCACATCATACGGGGGATTATCGCCAATCGGCACCAAGTCCATGTTCATTTGAGTTCTTCCTCCGGCCCATGGGCCCGTTCTGGTTCATGTTGCGGCGCAACATAACAGGTCAGAATCATGTGCTCCACATATTTCTTTGAACATGTTACGCCCTTAGCAGGAGCAATGTGAATGCAGAAATCTGCAAACGAGATCAAAAGCGTCCTGGTTTATGTGGGGCTGGACAGGCTGGGTGACGGCCTGTTGAAGCTGCCGTTCGTGCATGGGTTACGAAGTTCCTTCCCTAAAGCCAAGCTGACCTGGTTTGCGGGCAAGGAAACCACCGTGTATGCGAAAGCATTGGCACCGCTTGTGGATGGTCACTTGGACGAGGTGATTGAATACGGCGGCGTCGGCCTGGAGCCCATGGAATTATTGCGGTCACGCCCCCTTAAAGGCCGCCATTTTGATTTAATCATCGATACACAAAAGATCGTCTGGACCAGTTTATCGGCATGGCGCATTCGCCATGATACTTTCATATCGCCTGCTGCCCGGTTTTTATTTTCATCCAAGAAACCACCCAGAGGTTATAAATCCCCAAAGGCCATGCAGCGCCAGATGCTGGATTTGTTAGAGATCGCCAGTGGCAAAAAAATTCCCACACCCTCCAAACTTTCCATCGGTATCACAGGCACGCGGCGCGGTGAGGCCCAACGACTGCTGCCCAAGGTAAAAGGCTACATCGGATTTGCCCCGGGGTCCGGCGGCCGACCGAAATGCTGGCCACTTGATCGTTATATTGAGGTGGCCCGCCATGTCGCAGAACAGGGCGCGACACCTGTATTTATCATCGGCCCCCAAGAACAAGAATGGATCGACGAGATCACGGCAGCGGTACCAGATGCCATTCTGCCGTTACAAATCGCACCCGCCGATCATGGTTTTGATCCCATGCTGACGTTGGCATTGGGTGAGCGGCTATCAAAAGCGGTATCTAACGATTCCGGGATTGCGCATATGTTGGCGGTCGCTGGCACCCCGTTGGTGGCACTTTATGGGCCGACCGTTTATGAAAAATTCCCACCAATGACGGATACCATCACGGTCATTAAGGCTGAAGAATTCGGGTCCCGTGAGATGTCGGCGATCCCTGTGGATGCGGTTAGTCAGGCGCTCGATGCGCTTCCGGAACGTGCCCTTGTCGCATAAGCCAGACCAGCAGCACCATGCCGGGGATTGCTGCAAACCCGGTCAGTAAAAAATAACTGACCCACCCGACCTGATCCGCTAAATATCCACCGCCCGACGCAAACAATGTGCGCGCGAATGCCGTCAGTGATGACAGCAGCGCGAACTGTGTCGCCGTATACGCGATGTTGGTCAGTCCCGAAATGTAGGCCACAAACGCAATCGTACCGATCCCGCCTGTGAGGTTTTCGATTCCAATGGTCAGAAACAAGAATCCGATGTCGGCCCCAACCCAGGCCTGCAACGCAAACACCCCATTCGATGCCGCCTGTAAAATACCGCCGACAAAAAGTGCCTTGAGCGTGCCAAGCCGCAGCACCATCGCCCCACCCACGATGCCACCCAGCAAAGTCATCGCCAGGCCAAATCCTTTGGTGACCAGTCCAACCTCGGTCTTGGTAAAACCAATATCCAAATAGAACGGGTTCGCCATAACACCCAGCAGCGCATCGCCATATTTGTAGAGTGCGACAAACAGCAGAACCGCGAGCCAATTTGTCCGCGACATGAATTCGGCAAAGGGCATCCACACAGCATCATAAAGCAACGTGGAAAACGTGGACCCCGCCGCCTTGGCCACCGTGGTTGCCTTATCTAGATCGGTTTGTGTTCTGGGGCCGATCAAGGTGGCAAAAATCCCGATTACAACAAAGCCCGCCATGGTCGCATAAGCCCAAAACCACCCAGCCTGATCGGCAATAATCAACGCACCTGCACCAGAAACGAACGTCGCGATCCGGTAGCCAACCACATAATTGGATGCCCCCGCACCCATGCGTTCGGAATCTAAAATCTCAATCCGGTACGCGTCGACAACGATATCCTGTGTCGCTGACGCAAACGCGAGTGCCACCGCCCACATCGCCGTGGTGAAAAGGTCCAGGCCGGGGCTGGTTGACCCCAAAGCCAAGATCGCACCCATGACAATCAGTTGGGAAAATAGCAACCAGCCGCGACGCTGCCCCAACAATGTGGTGAAGCCAGGGATCGGGCATCGATCAACCAACGGTGCCCATAGAAATTTGAGCGCATACGCACTGCTGGCCGCCGAGAACCAACCGATGACAGTGAGCGACACGCCCTCGTCTTGAAGCCACGCGGACAACGTTCCGTATACAAGCAACAACGGTAATCCACTTGAAAACCCCAGCAGCAAAATCAGGAATACACGAAATTCCAGATAAACCTTCGCAGCATCACCCCAGCGCTTGATGTGTTCGTTCACAATATTCCTCTGCTCTCGGCGATGATACGACATGAAGATACATTGAAATCATTACTCAATCGTCACCCTGAACCGGCACCCTTGATCCAGACCTCAGAATAACTTGTCATCCCAGGCTTGACCCAGGACCCATAGCCAACAGTTGAAGATGGGTCCCGGCATGTGCCGGGATGACAAGGTGTTCTGTTTTTAGAAGTCGTTTTCCAAAATGATCGCAGTGGATTTATTTAGACCCCAGAAGGCTCTGGCTTTGTTCCCAGACTTGCTCAACAGAGATCTCGGCGACACACGGGAATACTTCGTATTTGTTGGTACGTTTATGGCAACGCCAAAAGCAATGATAGCAATCCATGACCTCAAAAACGAACCGCGCATTATCGGGGCACACGTGATCAGGGTACGGCACAAAGCTGGTGAAATGTCCGCCGCCCACGATAACAATAGTGGGTACACTAAGGGCGATTGATAAATGCGCCGGGCCGGTATCATTGCTGATCACCAGCGCCGCGTGTTTCATAAGCGTCAACAGTTCCGGCAGTGTGGTTTGGCCCGTCAGGTCTGTAACCCCGGTTTTTGTTGCGACTTCGCGCAACAAGGATGCATCCCATCGTTCATCACGGGTACCTACAAAGACAACCCGATACCCATCCTTAAGGTATTTCTCCGACGCTTTTATATAAGATTCAAAGGGCCAGCGGCGACCCGGCTCATTGCTGCCCGGGTTCATCAACACGTAGGGGCCTTCTTTTGCATAAGCGGGGGCCGGCTGATCCCAATCGAAACGGGGCGGCGTTGCCGGAATAGTTTTGTCCGCTAGACGTGAAACAAAGGCAAAATGCCGATCAATTTCATGGGTTGGATAAGGCCCGGTATCGATGATTTCATCACACTGGCTCAGATAATATGTGAATTCGGACCGGGTCGGCTCGTTCACATAGGGCATCGATGTGATCGTTTTTTCGGCCCCGGAAACCCACACCAAACTATCGGCCATCATCGCGCGACGCAGATACGAATCGCAGACCGTGATCTTTGGTGCCATCTGACGCACCATCAGATTAATCCGAAACCGATACAATGGTCGTCGGGCATAGGCGTGTTCATCAATGGTTTTGACTTTATATTCGCCAAAGACCGCGTCGGTAATGGGCCCCCAACTGTCACAACCCAGAACCGTGATGTCGTCTTTCTCGGCTCCTAAAACCTTGGCGTAATGATCCAGGCTGGGGCGAAAGAGCACCATGTCACCAATGCCATCCATCCGGATGACCAAGATACCCGTGGGCTTTTTAAAAACGGGCCAGTGCCTTGCAAGCAAATCGAGCGGACGGAACAACCACCAGCGCCGGCGCATGCTGGCCGGGAACAACCGCCAAAACCGGGACGCATGAACGGAAACGCGGCCTGGCGCCAACGCCTTGCCGTTACTCACATCCAAAGGTGTGTCTGTGGTCCCCGAATCCATTTGATCAGCGTAGCCTTGGCAGCAGGTCTGCTCAACCTGCGCTTCGACTGCGCATTTCTCTTTTACGCTCGTGTGGATCAAGAAGCCGCTTGCGCAAACGAAGTGTATTCGGCGTGACTTCCAACAACTCGTCGTCATCGATGTAGGCAATGGATTCTTCTAGGTTCATCTCGCGCGGTGGCGTGAGGCGAACCGTCTCGTCGGTGCCCGACGCCCGGAAGTTGGTCAGTTGCTTCGATTTCATCGGATTGACCTCAAGGTCATTCTCGCGACTGTTTTCGCCAATAATCATGCCTTCGTATACCGGGGTGTTATGACCGATAAACAGCGCACCGCGCTCTTCGAGGCTGACCAGCGCATACGAATTCGATTTGCCTGTCGCGTTTGAAATCAGAACACCATTGCGCCGGCCTGGGACAGGCCCCGCATACGGCGCATACCCGTGGAAGATCCGGTTTAACACACCAGTACCGCGGGTCTCGGTCATAAATTCACCGTGGTATCCAATCAGGCCGCGCGATGGGACGATAAATGTAATCCGCGTTTTTCCACCACCCGTTTGACGCATATCGGTCATCCGGCCTTTGCGCATATTCAATGCCTCAACCACGACACCAGAATATTCTTCATCAACATCGACGGTGACGTCTTCGACCGGTTCCATTTGTTGCATGGTTTCGGTATCGGTCTTGAACAACACGCGAGGACGGGAAATCGAGAGCTCAAAACCCTCGCGGCGCATTTGTTCGATCAACACACCCAATTGCAATTCACCGCGGCCCGCCACATCGAAAGCTTCTTTGTTTTCGGTCTCGGAAATGCGGATCGCCACGTTGCCTTCGGCTTCGCGCATCAGACGGTCACGGATCACGCGCGATGTAACTTTCTTGCCGTCTTGTCCGACATACGGTGACGAGTTGATCATGAACAATACTGCCAAGGTCGGCGGATCAATCGGCTGCGACTGGATCGGCTCTGTGACCTCAACGGCACACAATGTATCAGCAACGGTGGCTTTGCTCATACCGGAAATCGCAATGATGTCGCCCGCTTCGCCCTTGTCGATGGGTACGCGTTTTACATCACGGAATGCCAAGATTTTTTGAACCCGCCCACTTTCAATCGTTTTGCCATCGCGGCTTAGCGCTTTGATCGTTTGATTCTGTGTCACAGTTCCGGACAACACGCGGCCCGTCAGAATACGACCCAAAAACGGATCAGCCTCCAAGGTGGTGACCAACATTTTGAAATCGCCGTCCTCATCTACGTTGGGGGCTGGGACACGTTCGACGATGCATTCCAATAATGGTGTCAGATCGCCAGAGCCCGCTTCGGGATCCGGACCCGCCCAGCCATCGCGACCAGACGCAAACAAGGTTGGGAAATCCAACTGATCGTCATCCGCATCAAGGGCTGCAAACAGATCAAAAACTTCATCTTGGACTTCGAAGACGCGGGCGTCGGGTTTGTCGACTTTGTTGACGACGACAATCGGGCGCAGGCCCAATTTTAAGGCTTTGGATGTGACAAACTTGGTTTGTGGCATCGGGCCTTCGGATGCGTCGACCAACAGCACGACACCGTCGACCATCGATAAAATCCGCTCAACTTCGCCACCAAAATCTGCGTGGCCTGGCGTATCGATGATGTTGATCCGATGATTATTCCATTCGACTGACGTACACTTGGCCAAGATCGTGATGCCACGCTCTTTTTCAAGCTCGCCTGAGTCCATGACCCGCTCGGCGACTTTTTGGTGCACGTGGAATGCGCCGCTTTGTTGAAGCAACGCATCAACGAGTGTGGTTTTTCCATGATCAACGTGCGCGATGATCGCGATGTTTCGTAATTCCATTTTATTTAGTTCCTAGTGGTGCTCGTGGATTCTAGCCTTCGAGCGCCTTTATCAAATGTTGCGCACCAGCTGATGGGCGGGCACCGATTTGTTGAATGATGAGGGCCGCAAGTAAACTGCCCAGCGTTGCGGCGTGTTTTAGGCTTTTGCCCGATGTGTATGCAGCCAAGAATCCCGCCGCATAGGCATCACCGGCCCCTGTTGTGTCGACGACCTTTTCAATAGGCTTGGTCGGCACCGTGATCATTTCATCTGGCGTCACGATGACGGAGCCTTTTTCAGATCGGGTCAGTGCCACGACCTCGGCCATGCCCTGAACTTTGTTGGCCGCTTCCATGAAGTCGTCCACTTGGAACAGGGATTTAATTTCTTCTTCGTTGGCGAACACGATATCGACATGATCTTTGATGAAAGACCGAAAACCGTCGCGATGGCGATCCACGCAAAATGGATCAGACAATGTTAACGCGATTTTGCGCCCGGCATCATGGGCCTCGCCAGCAGCGTGGAAAAAAGCTTCGCGTGCTGGCTCTGGATCCCAAAGATATCCTTCTAGGTACGTCACTTTGGCGTCACGCACTTGTGCCAAATCCAAATCTTTTGGTCCGAATTCGACGCAGGCACCCAAGCATGTTTGCATGGTCCGCTGCCCATCCGGCGTGATCAGTACAAGGCATGTCGCCGTCGGTGCGCCGTCCTTGGCTCGTTCGGTTTCATACGTCACCCCCGCACCACGGATATCATGCGAGAATACGACACCAAGCTGATCGGCTTTCACCTTGCCCGCAAAGGCCGCCTTGCCACCCAGCGCGGCGATCCCTGCCAGCGTATTTGCCGCAGACCCACCGGAACTTTCGACCGCCTGACCCGTTTTCTCATAGAGTTCCATCTGCTCATCGAAACTAACAAGAGTCATCGCTCCCTTATGGAGGTCATTGTCCGTCAGAAACGAATCATTGGTTTGCACCAAAATATCAACGATCGCATTGCCGATCCCAAGTACATCGATGGTCGGTTCAGTCATTTCTCAAGCCTTGTCAGGATACGCTAGAAGCGCGCGGAGTATAGCGATATGGTATTGCGGAGCAAGCTTAGCGAACGTATCTCTCTTATGTAAGATATGTGGTATTTAAGTTGTTTGTGAGAATGTTAGGTTAATAAATTGTTAACAAAGCATTTTTTTAGATACTTCCCATGCTACTTTAACAAATAGCTTATAAATAGGCCCTTAGGACCGAGTTTCTCGGTTAGAGTGACATGACAACAGATAAAATGGTTTGATATCAATATGTTAAAAGCATTATCTCAAGGAATTGGCCAATTAAACGATAAAGCGACCCGGAAATACTTATGGTTTTCTGTGGGCGCTGCAGTGATCACCTTTT
Source organism: Rhodospirillaceae bacterium UBA4479 (assembly GCA_002389175.1). Classification (GTDB taxonomy): domain Bacteria; phylum Pseudomonadota; class Alphaproteobacteria; order Rhodospirillales; family Casp-alpha2; genus UBA4479. The sequence goes on from DGNZ01000270.1 coordinate 22,476, forward strand.
TCATTTTGTGGTCGTTCGTCGCCTGGCTTCTGAGCGAAACCGCGATTTCCAGTATCGGTTGGCTTGAAAGTATCATCGATATTCTGGGGGGCCTTGCGACCGCGGTCCTGACCTGGGTTTTGTTTCCAGCCACCGTCAGTGCCGTGATCGGCTTTTTCTTGGATCAGGTTGCAGAATGTGTCGAAAATCGACATTACCCCGCCCTGCCCAAAGCCGATGGCCAGCCGATGGTCGAATCATTGGTCACAACGGCCAAATTTTTTGGGATGCTCATTGGCCTTAATGTTCTTTTGCTGCCGTTCTTGTTTATGGGCCCGGTTTACCCCTTGGTATTTTATACGGTAAACGGCTATTTGATCGGGCGTGAATACTTCGAAATGGTTGCTGTGCGCCGGATAACAGCCGCAGACGCCACGGCGCTCCGCAAAAAACACCAGGGCACAATCATCATGATGGGGGTCGCCATCGCATTCCTGCTGACCATTCCATTGGTGAACCTTTTGATGCCTGTTGTTGCCACGGCGGCAATGGTGCATTTGTTTCAGGGCTGGCGTCCCGATGGCATGGCGCGGACACCCGTAACACGTTAGAATAATCGGGTGCCGGATTCGGCCCGGAACATATCTGGGGAGCAGATAGGTGTTTGGTAAAAAGAAAGACGACGACGGTGCAGCTAAACCAGTAACCGACGCGGTGGAGGGGAAAGACATGAGTGATGATGCAACAGATTTAGATTCCGGATCAGCCCCACCGTTGAAGCCATTTTCCCGGCGCGGGTCCCACGCCACTGCCAAGCCACCGTCTTCAACATCGCATATGCCGGAATATCAACGCAGATCACCCGACATCCCAGGTTCCGCACCACGACGGCTGGACCGTCCGCGCACCGGCGAAACCGAAAGCCGCCGCCTGATCGTCGGACGTGACATCCAGCTGAACGGTGAAATCACTGAATGCGACAAATTGGTGGTCGAAGGCTACGTAGAGATCAAATTACCCGGTGCACGCGTTCTTGAGGTATCCCAGAGCGGATTCTTTAAGGGCAACGCCGAAGTTGATGAAGCTGATATCAGCGGCCGCTTTGAGGGCGATTTAACAGCCCGCGAGCGGTTGATCATTCGCGCCGGGGGCCGGGTTAATGGCACCGTACGCTACGGTCGCATTGTTATTGAGTCCGGCGGCGAAATCGCTGGCGATATGCAGACACTCGAACCATCGGAAGATTCAGACGAGACTGACGCCACTCGTGACGACTAAGTCCCTGCGGCAAGGCGTCTTATCCCTGTTTGTTATGCTGGCATTGGCGGCCTGTACCGCCGACGACGGCATGACGCCAACAACACCAGAAGCATCAGCCCCGACACCCAAAAGCACGGCCCGGGCCGCTGTACAACCTTCGCCCAAACCCGAAATCAATGCGCCCAAACCCGCAGACATCATTGGTGCGCCATCGTCAAAACTGATGACGGCCTTGGGCAGCGCTACACTGGTCCGGACTGATATTGGCGCAGAAATCTGGCAATACAGAACCGCAGACTGCGTCTTATTCCTGTTTTTATACCCGGGTGCGACAGAAATGGCCGTGAAACACATCGATTCGCGCGGCGGGCCATCCGCTGAAAGTTGTATTCGATCGGTGGTTAAAGCGAAATTATCGCGCGAAATGGGCTGAAATAGGCTCAAATTAGTGCCTAAACCGTCGTTTTACCCTTAAATCGGCAAAATTCAATGACCGGGCATTTTGGGCAATCGGGCTTTCTCGCCTTACACACATAACGACCCAATAAGATCAGCCAGTGATGGGCATGGAGCGCAAATTCGTCTGGGGTCGCCTTAATCAGTTTTTTCTCAACTGCTAAAACATTTTTCCCCTGCGCCAATCCGGTCCGGTTCGAAACCCTGAAAATATGTGTATCAACGGCGATGGTCGGAATGCCAAAGGCCTCGTTCCGGACCACATTAGCGGTCTTGCGACCCACACCCGGCAAGGCCTCAAGGGCGTCTTGATCATTTGGCACTTCGCCGTCGTGTTGATCGATCAAAATCTGGCTGAGCGCGACGACGTTTTTGGCCTTGTTGTTAAATAACCCGATGGTTTTGATGTATTGCTTCAAACCCTCAACACCCAAGTCGACCATGGCTTGTGGCGTGGTGATGATATCGAACAAGGGTCTGGTGGCTTTGTTCACACCCACGTCCGTTGCCTGCGCCGATAACGTCACCGCCACCAACAGCGTATAGGGGTTCACGTAATGCAGTTCAGTCCGCGGGGCCGGGTTATCTTCGCGAAGGCGCGCATAAAAGGCGGGTATATCGGCTTTTTTCATATCCCAGTTATCCCTTAATTTTTAAAACGATGAAACCCGATTGTTGCGATGCCCCTTAGAGCGATTACAATGTGCTTATGAGTAACGATTTCGATACACCGTCCGGCCAAGACACCATTGATGAAAGCGCCATTCGCTTTTCCAAAGTACTGCGGCCACATCGAAGTTCCAGCGACCGCGACGTCAAAATTGTCTCATTCTTTGTATTCTTTCTATTTATCCCAACAGGTACCGCGTTTTTAATCGCCGGGGCCTGGCCCGTGTTCGGAATTATGGGCCTAGAAGTCGCGGGCCTTATTTTTGCGATTTGGTTCAATCACAAGGTCGGCTCAGCGTTTGAAGCGATCACCATCACAGACCAGGAATTCCGCGTATCGCGCGTTGATCATTGGGGCAAACGCACCTATTGGTCGGAAAAACCACAATGGCTCAAGGTGCGGTTCGACGCACCGTCCAAACAATTGATCGTCGGTGTCCATGGCCGCCATGTGGTGATTGGTAAATTTTTACTAGAAGCCGAGCGCGAGGCCTTGGCCAAGGTGTTGCAAGACGAAGTAAAGCGTCTGTCACTGCCGCATCATCTGGCAGCGGGGTAGCCTCTATTTTGTTATCCGTCATCCCCGCGCAGGCGGGGATCTGGGTGAGATTGATAGACTCCCGCCTTCGCGGGAGTGACGGCGCTGTAAAAAATTACCCCAACCCCAACACATCACGCATGGAATACAAACCCGGTGCTTTGCCCTCGGTCCAGAGTGCCGCGCGGATCGCACCCTTGGCGAACAATCCGCGGTCAGATGCTTTGTGGGTTAGCTCAATCCGCTCGTCATCGGATGCAAACATCACCGTATGATCGCCAACGACCATGCCACCGCGAAGCGTCGCGAACCCGATATCGCCTTTTGTGCGTTCACCCGTAAAACCATCTCGGACGCGCTGTGACACTTTTTCTAAATCCACACCACGCCCCAACGCCGCAGATTGGCCTAACGCCAACGCGGTGCCTGACGGCGCATCAACTTTGTGGCGGTGATGCATTTCCAAGACTTCGATATCGAAATCATCGCCCATCATTTGTGCCGCCTGTTCGGTCAACACCTGCAGCACGTTGACGCCGACGGAGTAATTCGCGGCTTGGACAATAGCTACATGAGCTGCCGCTTGTTCGATCTCAGCTTGTTGAGATGCATCCAATCCCGTCGTGCCGGGGATCAGCGCCGTATTGTGTTCGGCCGCCAGCTTAGCATGCGCGACGGTGGCTGCCGGGGCTGTGAAATCGACCACGGCATCGCTGGCAGCGAATAGCGCGGCGGCATCATCGGTGATTGATAATCCAGACGCGGGCAACCCGGCAAGGACGGCAGGGTCTTGGCCAACAAATTCACTGCCCGCCATTTCCGATCCACCCGCCAGTTCAGCACCCGGGGTCTCGTCGACCGCTTTGACTAGCATCCGACCCATCCGCCCGGCACATCCGACAATCCCGATTTTCATGGCTGCTCTCCCGCATCAATCATTCGGCGGCATCTTACGAATTTAGCGGCGGGTGTCACGCAAGATGACCCCCTCACCTAACCTCTCCCCCTGTAGGGGGAGAGGGATGAGATCGAGTCACGTAAATACAGGGTCCCTCTCATCCCATGAAATGGGGGAGAGGACAGGTGAGGGGGCTTAATCCCGCAAGTCTTCCCAGAGGTCTTTGACCTTGTCTAAGAATCCAGTGCTTTCGGGGCTGTGTTTCTTGACCGACTTGTCGTCGCCCGTGAATTCCTTGAGCAATTCTTTTTGCTTTTTCGTCAGGTTCACAGGCGTTTCGACAAAGATTTGCACGAACATATCACCACGGCTTTCGGAGCGCAGGACCTTCATGCCCTTGCCGCGCAAGCGCAGTTGGTGGCCCGTCGGCGTGCCTTCGGGGATCGTGATGCGGACAAGTTTGCCCTCAATCGTGGGCACTTCGATCTGACCGCCCAAAGAGGCAACGGTCATCGGCACGGGGACCCGCACATAAAGATCGGCCTGATCACGTTTGAAGAACCGGTGCGGTTTGACCGAGAGGAAAATATACAGATCACCGGCAGGCGCACCGCGAAGGCCCGCTTCGCCCTCGCCAGCCAAGCGAATGCGTGTGCCTTCTTCGACGCCCGACGGAATGTTGACCGACAGCGTTTTGTCTTTTTGTTTACGCCCTGCACCACCACAGCTTTTGCACGGATCGGCAATCGTCTGGCCCGTGCCTTGGCATGTCGGGCAACCGCGTTCGACAGTAAAGAATCCAGATTGCGAACGCACCCGTCCCGCACCACCACAGGTGCCGCAGGTAACAGGTGCCGCGCCGCCTTCGCCGCCTGTGCCCGTGCAGCTATCGCAGATCACAGATGTCGGGACGCGAATATCGGTTTTTTGTCCGTTAAAGGCTTCTTCGAGAGTGACTTCCATGTTGTAGCGAAGATCGGATCCCCGACCGGCACCACCGCCGCCGCCGCCGCCGCGAGAGCCGCCCATGAAGTCGCCAAACATTTCTTCGAAGATGTCGGCAAAGCCGCCCTGGCCGCCGCCACCGCCACCGAAACCGCCGCCACCTGGACCGCCGCCTTCAAAGGCTGCATGACCAAAGCGATCATAGGCTGCGCGCTTGTCCTCGTCTTTGAGGACTTCGTACGCTTCATTGACTTCTTTGAAGTTTTTCTCGGCCTCATCATCATCCGGGTTGCGGTCCGGATGGTATTCCATGGCGAGCTTGCGGTAGGCTTTTTTCAGCTCAGCCGCATCAGCATCTTTCGATACCTTTAGACACTCGTAATAATCTCGTTTAGCCATGTCCGTTTGTACCCCCGAAGCATGATCGATCCATTGATCGGGTTCCGATTTCTCGGAACCCGAAAATGGCCGCCGGCGTTAACCGTTACTTCTTGTCTTGGTCCGGATCGACCTCTTCGAAGTCAGCATCGACAACGGTGTCGTCATCATCCTTCTTAGAACTCGCCCCGCCATCCTCTGCGCCGCCCGTTGCTTGGGCAGCTTCGGCTTCTTCTTGTTGGGCTTTGTACATCGCTTCACCCAACTTCATTGAGGCCTGAGAGAGGACTTCGGTCTTGGCTGTGATCGCTTCCAGATCGTCGCCGTCCATGACTTCGCGTAGCTCGGTCGCAGCGGTTTCGATGGCCGTTTTATCATCGGCCGGGATTTGATCACCGTATTCGCCAAGGCTCTTTTCTGCCGTGTGGATCATGCTGTCCGCCGTGTTGCGGGCATCAACCAATGCACGAAGTTTCTTATCTTCCTCGGCATTTTGTTCGGCATCTTGAACCATTTGATCGATATCGTCGTCAGACAAACCACCGGACGCCTGGATACGAACTTGTTGTTCCTTGCCGGTAGCTTTGTCCTTGGCTGAAACGTTGACGATACCGTTGGCATCGATGTCAAACGTGACTTCGATTTGCGGCAGGCCACGACCCGATGGGGGAATGCCGACCAGATCAAACTGTCCGAGCAATTTGTTATCCGCCGCCATTTCACGTTCACCCTGGAAGACCCGAATGGTGACCGCAGACTGGTTGTCTTCGGCGGTTGAGAAGGTCTGACTTTTACGTGTCGGGATCGTCGTGTTGCGATCGATCAGTCGGGTGAACACGCCACCCAAAGTCTCAATCCCCAGCGACAACGGTGTCACATCCAACAGCAACACGTCTTTGACATCACCCTTCAGAACACCGCCTTGAATGGCAGCGCCGATGGCGACCACTTCGTCAGGGTTCACACCCTTGTGTGGCTCGCGACCAAAGAAGTTTTTAACAATCTCGATGACTTTCGGCATCCGGGTCATACCACCGACCAGGATCACTTCATCGATTTCGCCCGCACTGATACCCGCGTCTTTGAGCGCGCTTTTGCACGGCGTGATGGTGCGTTCGACCAGGTCTTCGACCAGGGTTTCGAACTTGGAGCGCGACAATTTGATGTTGAGGTGTTTCGGTCCGGACTGATCCGCCGTGATGAACGGCAAGTTCACTTCGGTTTGAGACGTCGAGGACAGCTCAATTTTGGCTTTCTCGGCAGCTTCTTTGAGACGTTGCAGCGCCAGTTTATCATCACGCAGATCGACGGTGTTTTCTTTTTTGAATTCGTCGGCCAGGTAATCAACAACCCGGTTGTCGAAATCTTCACCACCCAGGAACGTATCACCGTTGGTCGATTTTACTTCGAACACGCCATCGCCAATTTCGAGGACGGAAACGTCAAACGTACCACCGCCCAAGTCATAGACAACGATGGTGCCACTGTCTTTTTTCTCTAACCCATACGCCAGCGCAGCTGCTGTCGGCTCGTTGATGATCCGAAGCACTTCGAGGCCCGCGATCTTACCGGCATCTTTGGTCGCCTGGCGCTGGGAATCGTTGAAGTATGCAGGGACCGTGATGACGGCTTGCTCAACGGTTTCACCCAAATAGCTCTCTGCGGTTTCTTTCATCTTTTGCAAGATGAAAGCCGAGATTTGCGAAGGGGAATAGTTTTTACCTTCGGCTTCGACCCACGCGTCACCGTTGTCACCCTTTACAATGTTATAAGGGACGACTTTTTTGTCTTTTTCGGTGACGGGGTCGTCATAGCGGCGCCCGATCAGGCGCTTGATGGCGAACAATGTGTTTTCAGGGTTGGTCACCGCTTGGCGTTTTGCCGACTGCCCTACAAGGCGCTCGCCGTTTTCAGAAAATGCGACCATCGACGGCGTTGTGCGCGCGCCTTCGGCGTTCTCGATAACCTTGGCGCTCGAGCCATCCATTACGGCGACACACGAATTCGTGGTCCCCAAATCAATACCGATTACTTTACTCATGTCTTCCTCACTATCTGCGGCAATCGCTTTGGCCTGTATCAGCGCCTAAAACGATCCCAGTGCTAACATTGTCATTCATATTTAAACCGCGTTTCACCTGAGTAGAACCTCAAGCGATAACCACACGGGTCTGAGGGGGATATAAGGGCGGTTTTTCACCCCTGCAACGGTTTTCGGTGGTTTTTTGTGCGAAAAAGCCGAACTTTACAGCTCTTCGTCCACATTTGTGCCCGATGGCTTGCCAGAATCCTCATATGCCGTGCTGCCTTGGGCCTTTTGGGCATCCTTTGCAGCATCATCCAAAACCTGCTCAGACGGGGCTGGGGCAGCCTCTGGCTTTGGTCCGCCCTTGGTCACACCGACCTTTGCAGGGCGCAACGGCAGCCCATTCAATGAATAACCCGGCTCCATGACCTGACCGACGGTGCCGGATGGTTTGGAAGCGTCTTCGTATTCGAACATGGCCTCGTGCAATTGCGGATCGAACCGTTCGCCCAACGGATCAAGCTTGATGATTCCGTTACGCTCAAAGCCCTTTTGCAGGTCCTTGGCGGTCATTTCGATGCCTGTAATCAGCCCTTTCAGGTTGTCGTTACCCTCATATGCCTTGGGATCGACGGCATCCATGGCGCGGCCCAGATTATCGGCCACGGTCGCCATATCGCGGGCAAACCCGGCGATGGCGCGCTTTGCTGCGTTCTCGACATCGCGCGCAGCCCGGCGACGAACGTTTTCGGCTTCGGCCAAGGCGCGCAGCAGCTTGTCTTTGGCGTCGGCAAGCTCAGCCTCCAGATCAGGGGCTTCTTCTTGAACCTCTGAGAGGACTTCTGCGATTTCGGCATCGGTCAACTCTTCGAGCGTGGCCCCTTCGCCAGCGGCATCAGCTTCGGGTGCTGCCTCTGCCGAGGCATCAGCCTGTTCCGGCGTTGCTTGTGTCTCAGCAGCATCGGGGGCCTCTGGGTTCACTGCATCTTCGGGTGTTTCAGCTTTTTCTTGGTTTTCCATCGTCTTTTCCAACTTTCCAACACGTCTTATTATCGCAGTCTTTTGCCGATCAGCTTGGCCGTGTAATCGACCATTGGAATGATCCGCGCATAATTCATTCGCGCCGGGCCAATCACGCCGATCGCACCGACAATATTGTTCGTCTCGTTGCGGTACGGCCCAACAATCATCGAGCACCCCGCCAGGTTGAACAGATTGTTGTCCGCCCCGATGAAGATTTGGACACCTTCGGCGTCATCCGCAAGGGACAATAACTTTAACATCTCTTGGCGCGCCTCTAGGGCTTCAAATAATGCGCGAATACGTTCCAGGTCATCTAGCGCGGTGACATCATCCAACAGCTTCGATTGGCCGCGCACGATCAGGCGTCCTAAGGACGTGTCCGCATCATCATTACCGGACCACATGGCCAGACCGCTTTCGACCACTTTCGTCGTCAAATCATCAAGACGCGCCTGATGGGATTCCAGATCTTGGTGTATTTCCGCATGGGCTTCTTGCAGCGTGCGACCAATCAACTTGGCGCTCAGATAATTCGATGCCTCAACCAATGCTGACGGTGGCAGGCCGAGCGGAATCGTGATCAGGCGGTTTTCGACCATGCCGTTTTCGCTGACCAACACGACAAGCGCCTGGCCGGGCCCTAAGTTCACAAATTCGATGTGTTTCAGCGGACTATCGGATTTCGGCGCGAACACCATGCTCGCCGCCCCAGTCAGGCCCGCCAATGTCGATGAAACGTCTTCTAAGACCTGATCGGCTGTTTTGGATGTGCCCGCGGCCAGCGCTTCGATTTGGCCACGTTCGGCGTCCGATACATTGCCGACTTCTAAAATCCCATCGACGAACAGGCGCAGGCCCGCATCGGTCGGCATCCGCCCCGCCGATGTATGCGGCGCGAATAAAAGGCCTAAGTCTTCCAAGTCAGACATGACATTACGCACGGTCGCCGGGGACAACTGCTGGGCCAGTTGGCGCGACACAGTGCGCGACCCGACCGGATCACCAGTTTCGCAATAAGCCTCGACAATCAGCCGAAAGACCTCGCGTGAGCGCTCGTTTAATTCTGCAATCATGATTGTTAATTAGTCTCGACGTGAAATGCCGTCAACGCAACGCTGTAAATGCGCGTTACATCTGCCGCTTTACGCAAAGCACTGAAATCGTTAGCGTGCGCGCCAATAGCCATTAGGAGTTTTCAAAGTTATGCGCCCATCCGGCCGTCAAACCGATCAAATGCGAGACGTTATCTTAGAGCTGAACCCCACCAAGCATGCCGAAGGGTCGTGCATGGCCAAATTTGGCGACACGCATGTTTTGTGCACCGCCAGTGTTGAGCAGCGAGTCCCGCCGTGGATGCGCGATTCCGGCAAAGGCTGGGTCACAGCTGAATACGGCATGTTGCCACGTTCCACTCATTCACGGATGAACCGCGAAGCGGCGCGCGGCAAACAGTCGGGCCGAACCCAGGAAATCCAACGCCTTATCGGGCGGTCACTCCGCGCCGTCACAGATTTATCTGCCATGGGCGAAATTCAGGTCAAAGTCGATTGCGACGTGATCCAGGCCGATGGCGGCACCCGCACGGCCAGCATCACGGGTGCCTATGTCGCATTGCATCAGGCGTTCGATTACTGCGTCAATTTGGGGATCATGGAATCCGTGCCCCTGATCGACAGTGTCGCCGCCGTATCGTGTGGCATTTTCAAGGACGCGCCGGTGCTGGATTTGGATTATGACGAAGATTCCAACGCCGAGGCTGACGCCAACTTTGTACTGACAGGCAAGGGCGGCATCGTCGAGATTCAAGGCACCGCCGAAGCCGATCCGTTTTCCGAAGAGGCGTTCTTGGAGCTTCTGCGTCTCGCCAAAAAAGGCGTCGTGGAACTCACCGATGTTCAGACGGCAGCGTTAAAGGGCTAAACCAGTATGGCGCGGCATTTCGACGAACAGAAACTGGTTATCGCCAGTCACAACCCGGGCAAGGTCCGGGAAATCGCTGATCTGCTGCGCCCGTTCGGTGTTGATGTTGTCTCGGCCGGTGATCTGGATTTACCGGAACCTGAGGAAACAGAAGACACTTTCATCGGCAATGCACTCCTCAAAGCCAACGCGGCCGCGAAGGCTTCGGGGCTACCTGCGCTTGCCGATGATTCAGGATTGGCCGTCGATGCGCTGGATGGTGCGCCTGGGATTTTTTCGGCGCGCTGGGCGGGGCCGGAAAAAGATTTCATGATCGCTATGAAGTTGGTCGAAGAACTCATGCGTGGCGCCGAAGATCGCGCCGCCAAGTTCGTCTGTGCCTTGGCATTGGCGTGGCCCGATGGGCACACAGAAGTATTCGAAGGCACGGTCGCGGGAGACATCACGTGGCCCCCCGTGGGCGACAAGGGGTTTGGCTACGATCCGATTTTCATCGCCGAGGGTGAAACCATCACCTTTGCCGAGATGGAACCCGAACGGAAACACGCCATGTCGCACCGCGCCGATGCGTTCCGCCAACTGGTCGCGGCGTGCTTTCAATCTTCATAACTCCCCCTCACCTAACCTCTCCCCTTAAAAGGAGAGAGGGATTAGACCGAGTCATATTTGCACAGGGTCCCTCTCCCATGCGAAGCGGGGGAGAGGTTAGGTGAGGGGGTTCTTGCTATGATCCAAGACCCCGGCTTTGGGATTTATGTGCACTGGCCGTTTTGCCAGACCATCTGCCCTTATTGCGATTTCAATGTTCATAGCGCAACCGATATCGATGATGCGGCGTGGCGCGACGGATTGCTCGCTGACCTAAAACACTATGCCGCAGACACGCCCGGGCGCACCGTCACCAGCATGTATTTCGGTGGCGGCACGCCATCGTTGATGCCGCCCAAAACAGTGGGCGCTGTGATTGATGCCATCGGCCAACACTGGGCGATCGCAGACGATATTGAAATTACGCTGGAAACCAATCCAACATCAGCTGAGCGGAAAAGCTTTCAGGCGTTTCGCGCCGCCGGGGTCAATCGTTTGTCGGTCGGCATTCAATCACTGGATGACAAAGCGCTTAAGTTTTTGGGCCGCGACCATTCAGGGGGCGATGGCCTAAAAGCCCTCGCAGATGCGCAACGCATTTTCGATCGCACCACGTTCGATCTGATTTATGCCCTGCCCGATCAATCGATTGACGACTGGCAGCAAGAGCTAACTGCTGCGTTGGGTCACGCGGGCGGGCATGTGTCGCTGTACCAACTGACCATCGAATCCGGGACTGCGTTTCATAAAGCCGACATCAAGGGTGGCGATCCAGACATTGCCGCCGATATGTATGACCTGACGCAAGACATTATGGCTGAGCACGGTCGCCCGGCGTATGAAGTCTCGAACCACGCCATCCCCGGCGACGAAAGCCGCCATAATTTATGCGGCTGGCGCGGTGGTGATTACGTCGGGATTGGCCCCGGCGGCCATGGCCGGATCACCCTTGATGGCCAGGCGTTCGGCACCCATCAAATCCATAATCCCGCGCGGTGGTTGGAAAAGGTGGGCGAAGACGGCAACGGCACCGCCAAGCGTCGCGCCCTGAGTCCCGATGACCGTGCGCGCGAGCTGGTCATGATGGGACTGCGATTATCCGAAGGCATCAACACAAAGCGGTTTGCCGAAGTGACCGGGATTGATGTTCATCAGGTCATCGATGCAGACGCCAAAGCACAACTGATTGCGGGCCAGTTCCTAAGCGAAACATCAACACATCTTATCGCAACAAAGGCCGGACGTTTGGTTTTGAACGGCCTGCTGGATCGTTTGATTGTTGAATGAGTTAAACTGATACCGTCGTCCCGGCTGGAGCGGAGCGGAAGGCCGGGATCTTCTCTCACCCAAGAATATCCGGCCAGTCGGGAAAAGATTCCGGACAGCCTAACGGCTTTCGGGACGACGTTAGTTGGTCAGGGCCTGGAACGTTTCAGGCGCGGGTTCGATTACGCGGCTGGCGCGGCGGGTGATTTCAAGAACGGCGAGGCCGCGTTCGGTCGTGCCATCAGGGCGCAGACGGAAAATGCCATCCCGGCCCCAATACCCATTCGGGGATGCCAGTGTTTCGTGGGCGAAATCCGGTCCCGCTTCAGCCTGGGCCAATACAGAGGCCAATGCGGCAGCATCATACGCCAACGTTGCGAGACGCGGCGGTGTGGATCCAAATGTTTTCTGATAATCCGTATTAAAAGATCCCCGCGCCGACGGTTCAGGGGCTGCGTACCAGGCCCCCACCAGTGCCGGTTCCGCACCCAGGCCCGGCACATCCCATTGCCCGGTCCCGATCATTTTCACGACAGCAGGGTCGACATCAAAAAACGGCAACAGGGCTGCGATCTTTTGCAGGCGCTGACCACCATCGGCGACCATCAACGCATCAAACGGCAGGTCACCAGCGGTTTGTAATTTTTCCAACCGCTCCAACGTTTTGATCGAAAGCTCGTCTTTTTTACCCTTTAGCGCCGCGATCTGGCGCTCCAATTCACGTTTGCGATCATCGAAATTAGAAATCTGTCGCACCACGTCCGTGAAATCATCACCTGCCGGGTCATACAAACGGGCCTTGGTAATTTCTATCCCATATTGAATGGCGGCCTCGCGCATGGCTTGTAGGACGGTGGAGCCATAGGTGGTATCCGGTGCCAACAGGCCAAACCGTTGATAACCACGACGTGCCGCCAATGAAACGACACGTTCGGTCTCCGCAGATGGTAAAAATCCCATCACATAGACCCCGCCACCTGCAACGGTGCGATCGCTGGAAAAGGCCATCACCGGTACGTTGGCCGCACGGGCAATCGGTCCAACCATTTGTACTGACGCCGCCAACAACGGGCCGATAATCAGCTTGGCCCCGTCTCCAATCGCGAGCTGGGCTGCCGTCAATGCACCTTCGGGGGTGCCTGACGTATCATGCGGTAGTAATTCAAAACGTTCGTCGGCGAATTGGAACAATGCCATTTGCGCGGCATTCAACATCGCTTCGCCCAATTTTGCGTTCGGCCCACTGAGCGGTAGCAAAATAGCCACCCGCAACGCATCAAACCGGGCAGCTGGCACGGTCGATGTCATAATTTCTGCTGGATTAAATGCAGGCGCGCCCGGGCGGTTCAAAAGCTCAGCCAGGGATGGTAAGGGCACGCCGGCGCGGGCTTGGGGGGCGTTCGACGGCACAGATGGCAGCGCCACAACAGGCGGCGTGCGGGGACCGGAAACGGGCGGTAACTGTTGGGTTGGTGGTGTTCCGACAACCACTGCTTGGACAGAAGATGGGCCTGCGACCATCGGCTTTCCTTGCTCGTTGCCTGTCTTTGCGGTTTGTTGGCAAGCCGACAGCAATAAGGGTAAGCACAATGCCGCGACGAGAATCATCACCGGGCGGGCCAGAGAATAACCAGGGCGGAAAAAATCACGACGGGAAACGGAATGGTTCTGCATCGGCCTCTCGTTCACAAGATGACGCCGACCGTAGCGCCTTGGAGAGTCACAGTAAACCATCAGAAGCACAGCTCGCACAGATCACGCCTGGGCTTTATTTGGTGGCCACACCCATCGGTCATTCGCGCGACATTACATTGCGCGCCCTCGATGTTTTGCGGGCCGCTGATATCCTGGCCTGCGAGGATACCCGGGTCACACGAAAGCTGTTGTCGGTCCATAATATTCGCCCTGATCGCCTTGTTTCCTATCACGAGCACAACGCCGCCGAGATGCGGCCGAAACTTATCGAACACCTGAATTTGGGCAAAATCGTGGCGTTGGTATCCGACGCCGGCACGCCCATGATCAATGATCCCGGATTTCGCATCGCCGCCGATTGCCGCGAAGCCGACATTCCGGTCCAGGCCATTCCCGGTGCATCTGCCGTCACAACCGGGCTGATGCTGGCTGGATTGCCCACGGATCGGTTCATGTATTGCGGCTTTCCGCCCCCAAAACAGGGCAAACGCACGACATGGCTGGGCGAAATCAAAGATATCGATACGACGCTGGTTTTCTTGGAATCTGCAAAACGACTGGCCGCGTCATTAACGGATATGGCCACGGTACTGGGCGACCGCGATTGTGCAGTGGTTCGCGAAATGACCAAAAAGTTTGAAGAAACCCGACGCGGTAAATTATCTGCCCTATCCATCCATTACCAAGAATCAGGGCCGCCCAAAGGTGAAATCACCATTGTCGTTGGCCCGCCGTTGGAGGGTGATGAGATGAGTGACACAGATATCGATGCATTATTATTGAACGCGTTAAAAACCGAACGTGTTAAGGACGCAGCGAACATAGTAGCTGCGCAAACCGGGCGACCGAAACGCGATCTGTATAATCGTGCACTGGCCCTAAAGGATGGCGACCCCTAGGGGGACACGAACCGATGCATCAAAACGACCGCCGCCAGAACGAAGGGCGCGGGCGATTGGCCGAAATCATCGCGATCTGGTGGCTTCGCTTTAAGGGGTATCACATCGAAAACCATCGGGTTCAAACACCGATGGGTGAAATTGATCTGATCGCGCGCCGTGGCCGCACGTTGGTCTTTATCGAAGTCAAACTGCGCAGCACGCACGATGCGGGGCTTCATTCCATCACCCGCAATCAACAACAACGCATCACACGTGCAGCAGCAATGGTGGCGCAATCCATCATCGCCTCAAAATCGCCACGATCCGACGTTGATATCCGCTTCGATGTTATCACACTGTGCCCCTGGTCATGGCCGCGCCATCTGATCGATGCGTGGCGGCCTGACTGAAAATAAATTCCAGATTAAAGGTTTGATGCGGCGGCAGCATTTGGCATCATGGTTACAACACGTGCGCACCCAGAATAGGAAATTGCCATGAACCGAACGTCCGCCCAGCCCCCACTGATCACGTCAGAATCACATCGCCTTAGATCAATGATGGCGTCGGTCTTTGTCGCCCTTGCCCTGATGGTGAGTTTAAGCGGATGTGCAGGCATCTTGGTCGGGGCTGCTGCGACTGCGGGTGTTGCCGCCTTTGACGAGCGGGGCATTAAGCAGGTCGCCAAAGATACCCAAACCTCAACCAACATTCGCGCCAAGCTGTTTAACCGCACCGACGATTTATTCAAAGATGTCGGCGTTGAAGTTTATGAAGGCCGCGCCCTGATGACCGGACGTGTCCCGACCGAAGATATGCGCGCCGACGCGATCAAGATTGCGTGGTCAGTCGAAAACGTCACCGACGTTATTAACGAAATCAACGTCAGCGAAAACCCGCTTTCTGACATCGCTAACGACAGCTGGATCACGACAAAGCTTAAATCAAAGATGACTTTTGATGGTGATGTACTGGCCATCAATTACGCCATCGAAACTGTTGGCGGCGTGATTTATTTGATCGGGATTGCCCAGGACCAGGCAGAACTTGATCGCGTCATCAACCACGCCCGCGATATCAGTTACGTCAAACAAGTCGTCAACCATGTGCGGATCAAAGATCCAGAACCTGCCAAAACCGACAAGGATAAAAAAGCTTCGTGATCACCCGCGCCGACATTGTTGATCAGATCAATCGTGCGCGGGATGATAGCGACGCGGCGATTAACGTCGCCAATATGGCTTTGCTGGTGGGTGCCTTGGACCGACCCGCGTTGCCGCTGGCGCGATATCAACGGCACTTTGACAATCTGGCTGACAAGGTTGGCAAGTACGCCAGAATCGATGATGGGCCCGTGCCCGCCGACGAAATGGCCGACGCCCTCAAACAAATTCTGATCCGCAATTATGGCTATGGTCCCGGCGATCATACGTCAGACCAAGACTGCTATGATCTGACCCGCGTCGTCGATAGCCGCGCAGGATCGTCAGAAACCCTTGCCATTCTTTATCTGGAAACCGCCCGCCGACTGAACTGGGACGTGCATGTCTTGTTGGTTCCTGGGCGCGTGCTGGTCCGATTGGAAAGCGAAGGCGAACGGGTCATCATCGATCCCATTGGCGATGGACGCCCGCTAGAGCCCGCCGACATTCGCGCCATCATCAAGGCATTTGGGGGGAATGATGCGGAGCTTACACCGGACGGGCTAGCCCCTTTGTCCGACAACGATTTACTGCTGCGCATGTTCGCTGCAAAAAAAGCCCTGCTGCTGCGCGGCAAACGATTGGAAGACGCCGCAGACGTTATTGATACAGCATTATTGGTCGCCCCCACCGAAGCCACGCTATGGCGCGAACGCGGCCTGATCAATGCGCGGCTTGACCGAATCCGCGATGCCATCGACGCCTTAGAAGAATATTTGCGCCTGGGCGAAGGCGACGAAGGACGCTATCACACCACGATTCTCTTGCAGGAATTGCGTGGACGTCTCAAATAAGGGTGTAATACATACCTCCTGCCGACAATCTTCAGACAAGGCTAATAAAAGGCCAGTAAAAGGATAAACCATGACCGTCACCGTCGCGATCCAGATGGATCATGTTTCCACGATTGATATTGATGGCGACAGCACCTTCGCCATGGCGCTTGAGGCGCAAAAGCGCGGCTACGCATTATTCCATTTCGAACCACAAGGTCTGTCGTTATCCAACGGGCGTGTGATTGCAACGGGCCAGCCGCTCGAACTGCGCCGTGAAAAGGGCAATCACTTTACCCTTGGCGAATACAAAACCATCGATTTGGCGACCGAGAGCGGCGTGGTACTGATGCGCCAGGATCCGCCGTTTGATATGTCCTACATCACGGCCACGCATTTCTTGGAAATGGTGCACCCCGAAACACTGGTGGTGAACAATCCACGCGAAGTCCGCAACGCGCCCGAGAAATTATTCGTCACCGAATTCCCCCAATACATGCCCGCCACGCTGATCACCCGTGATCGGGCCCAGGTCACGGCGTTTCGAAAAGAACACAAAGACATCATCGTAAAACCGCTGTTTGGCAACGGCGGTGTCGGGGTCTTTCACATCAAACCCGACGATGAAAACCTGAACGTTGTGTTGGAAATGTTCGAGGCCCAATCCCGCGATCCCATCATCGTGCAGGCGTATTTGAAAGACGTGCGATCGGGCGACAAACGAATCATCCTGATCGACGGAGAAATCGCCGGGGCCACCAATCGGGTCCCTCAAGAAGGTGAGTCACGCTCCAATATGCACGTCGGGGGTCAGCCAGAAAAATCCAAACTGACAGACCGCGAGCGCGAAATTTGTGCGGTCCTCGGCCCCGAGCTTAAAAAGCGCGGCCTGTTGTTCGTTGGTATCGATGTGATCGGTGGCCTGATGACGGAAATCAACGTGACCTCTCCAACGGGCATCCAAGAGATCAACCGTTTCGATGATGTCTGTCTTGAGGCTGATATTTGGGACGCGATTGAGACGAAGCTCTAGGTCTTCTCACTGCGCATCGCCGCCCTAGAAGCCGACAGGCTGTCTGGGATCTTTTCTAATTGCGCCAAATCTCTCAATCTTGTCTTCCCGGGCTTGACCCGGGATGACAATGTGTTGGTTAAAGCTCACTCATCCCGACTGACCCGACCCCGCGCGCGTTTCACCGACGCTGTGCGTTTCTTTGTTTCCAAGCGGCGTTGCTTGGATGCTTTAGTGGGTTTGGTTGGGCGACGATGCTTCGGTGGTTTTACGGCTTCGCGGATCATTTCAATCAAACGCGCCACGGCATCCTTGCGGTTAAGTTCTTGTGTTCGAAATTGCCGTGCCGTGATCACCAAATGTCCCGACGCCGTCATGCGCCGACCGGCCAGGGCCTTTAGACGCAAAAACACCGCGTTCGATAACGCCCGGCAGTGGCGCGCATCGAACCGTAGCTGCACGGCAGATTCTGTTTTGTTGACCTTTTGGCCGCCAGGGCCAGATGCGCGCAGAAATACTTCTTCGATTTCTGTATCATCTATGGAAATGGTGGGCGTAACCTCGATCATCTCTGATCAATAGCATTGTGCGCCCTTAAGCCTCAACCGTGACCTCCCAAAGAAAAACCGGCACCACGTCCCAGGGGAAAGACGGGTGGCGGTCAGATAACAATCGCGAGAGAGGGGAATTAAACGCGATCGTCGTAGTATTTGGATTTTGTGAATTCTGCTGTTTCAGCTTCTGGCGCTGGAACACCAAACACGGCCGGGTCAAGGGCTTCTGGGTTCACGGACAATCCGGATTCGGTCAGCTCCATTTTCGATCCGTTGAACTCAACACCTGTTGCGATGGGGTCATCATTTGGTTCTGCGAATGCGGTACCGCTTAACCCCAAGATGGCTGCAACGGCGAATGCGGAAGCGATGTTTTTGTAAGACATAATGATAGTTCCTTATCTTTCATTTCAGTTTTCATGACCGCTCATCGGTCAAATCTGTGCAGGACGTGTCGCCCTGTTGATGATGAAGATAGAGACCTTTTCCAAAACCATCACTAAAAGCCGAATGAACCAATCGTGATCGGGTTTAATCAATTGAATCAATGGTTTAGGTCATAAATACCCTGTGATGGCCATCACACATCACAGATGCGCCGAAATCGCTCTCATTCGTGTGAGGGCAATCGTATCGATCTGTGATCAAATCATTGATTTTATTACAGAATTTTCATGTTCAGTCGGCAAAACTTAACATCGTCGTCCCGGAAGACCGCAGAGTTATCCGGGATCTTTTCTAAATACGGCCGCTATCCCCGGGTGAGACAAGATCCCGGATCAAGTCCGGGACGACGGCGTGTCGAGTAAAAAAACCACCCTCACCCATCCATAGCTTCTTGTGAATCATTTAAAGGAGCTGCGCATGGTCACGCACGTCGGCACGGTGGCATTTCAAGGCATCGACGTATTGGACGTCGATGTGCAGGTCGAAATGGCCTCGGGGCTACCCGCGTTCTCTATTGTCGGGTTGCCGGACAAAGCCGTTGGCGAAAGCCGCAACCGTGTCCGCGCTGCACTGAACGCCATGGGGCTCGCGTTACCGCCAAAACGCATCACGGTGAATTTAGCCCCCGCCGATGTGCTGAAAGAAGGCAGCCATTTTGATCTGCCCATTGCGCTTGGGCTGTTGGTCGCAATGCGCGTTCTGCCCGCTGACGAGATTGCCGGCTACATGGCGCTGGGCGAACTCGGCCTCGATGCGACCATCGCAGCCGTGAGCGGCGTGTTGCCCGCAGCCGTCGCGGCGAATGCGCGGGACCGTGGTCTGATCTGTCCTGCGGCATGTGGCGGCGAGGCCGCCTGGGCTGGCGATGTCGATATCCTCGCCGCACCGTCGTTGTTGGCGCTGGTCAACCACTTCAAAGGCCACCAAGTCCTGCAGCCGCCCAAACCGGCGCCGCTAATTGATGGGGTGTGCGGGCCTGACCTGCGTGACATCAAGGGTCAGGAAAGCGCCAAACGCGCGCTCGAGGTTGCGGCGGCGGGGGGCCATAACCTGTTGATGATGGGCCCGCCGGGTTCGGGCAAGTCGATGTTGGCGGCGCGCTTACCGGGGTTGCTCCCGCCGCTCGATGCGCGCGAAACATTGGAGGTCAGCATGCTCGCGAGTATTGCGGGCCTATTGCGCGAAGGCCGCATCACGCGGCGCCGCCCGTTTCGCGATCCGCATCACAACGCGTCCCAGCCTGCGATGGTCGGCGGCGGCACCAAGGCGCGGCCGGGCGAGATCACGCTCGCACACTTGGGCGTGTTGTTTCTTGACGAGTTGCCGGAGTTTGCCGGCCCCGTGCTCGAATCGTTGCGCCAACCGATGGAGACTGGATCGGTGACCATCGCGCGCGCCAATACCCACGTGACGTACCCTGCCCGCGTGCAGCTCGTGGCCGCGATGAACCCGTGCCGCTGCGGTCACTTGGGCGACGAAGGCCTCGCGTGTTCGCGTGCACCGCACTGCGCCGCGCAATACCAATCGCGCATTTCCGGCCCCTTGTTCGACCGGATCGATCTGCACATCGAAGTACCGGCCGTTGCCGCCAGCGACTTATCGCTCCCGCCCGCCGCCGAAGGGTCGGCCGAAGTCGCATCCCGCGTGGCGCACGCCCGCGCCATTCAATCCGAGCGCTACCAAGACGGCCAAAACGGTAAACCGCTGCGCACCAATGCCGAGGTCGACGGCGAACGCCTCATGGCCG
>DGNZ01000299.1 GCA_002389175.1 Rhodospirillaceae bacterium UBA4479
GGCCATTATGTGGTTCATCGGAGAACGTAGGCCCCTATGGCTCATTAGCGGCGTTGTGCTTATGCCGACTGCAATCTGGTTTGCCGTCACCCAGCTTCTCGGGCGCGGTTTGCCATGAAGGATAATTTCCATGGTTGATCTCGCAACAATTCTGGCCGGTTTTTCGGACGCTTTCTCGCTTTACAACCTGCTCTTTGTCCTCTTCGGAGTGGTGCTGGGTCAATTTGTGGGTGCCGTGCCCGGAATTGGGCCGATCATGGCAATGGCAATCGCCATTCCCTTCACCTTCGGCCTAGACACGCTGCCTGCTATCGCCTTTCTGGTTGGCGTGAACAAAGGCGGGCTGGTGGGCGGCGCGGTGCCTGCCGTGCTTATGAATACTCCCGGCACGCCGGATGCTGCGGCGACTGCATTGGATGGTTATCCGCTTGCTAAGCAGGGAAAGCCGCTGAAGGCGACCAAAATGGCGCTGTTTTCCTCTGTCACCGGCGACACATTCAGCGACATTGTCTTGATCACCGTTTCTGCGCCTTTGGCTATTCTGGCGCTCAGGATGGGACCGATTGAGATCGTCGCTTTGATGATTTTCGCCTTCTCAATACTCGCGGGGCTGATTGGCAATTCGCTGACGAAGGGCATCATCTCGGCCGCACTCGGGTTGCTTGTGGCCTCCATTGGCACAGACCCTGAAAACTTCACTCCGCGCTTGATCTTTGGCTATTGGGACCTCTTCAACGGTCTGCCTCTGCCCTCCGTGGCAATCGGCATGCTGGCGATCTCGGAAATTCTGCACCGGCTATCGCTTGCCCATGGCAGCGTTGGGGCGGCGATTATCGTCAAGGACACCGGCAACCCCGATGACCGGCGCGTGACATGGGTCGAATATTGGAGTTGCCGCTACACCATGCTGCGCGGCGCGGTGATTGGCACCGTGCTTGGCGCATTGCCCGGTATCGGTTCAACCGCAGCAGCATTCATGTCCTATTCCATGACCAAGGCCAGCTCGAAAGAGCCCCAGAGTTTTGGTAAAGGAAACCTGCATGGCATTGCTGCGGCCGAGTCCGCGAATTCGGCTGTGGTAGGGGCAAACCTCATTCCTCTGCTCACTCTTGGCATTCCAGGGAGCGTAGGCGCAGCGCTCATTATCAGCGCGTTCATGATCCACGGCTTGCAACCTGGCCCGCTGCTGTTCGAGAACCAAGGGCGTCTGGTATACGGCCTGTTCGGAGCGATGCTCATGGCCAATTTCATCAATCTCTGGGTGGGTCAGCTTGGACTGAGGTTTTGGATCAAGGTTGTTTCGGCACCGGAATCCATCATTTTCTCCTCGGCTCTGCTCTTGTGTTTTGTTGGCGTTTCCATGGCAACCAGCGGGCTGTTCGGTGTCTCGATCATGCTGATCTTTGCCGTCCTCGGCTATGTCATGGCCAGCTTTGGCTATTCGTTGGTGATCTTCATCATCGCGTTCTTTCTGGGACCGCGTTTCGAGAAATCAATCGCCCAGTCCCTCTCTTTGACAAACGGAGATCTTACCCAGGTCCTCAAAAGCCCGGTGGCGGCAGCGCTGCTTATCCTCTCGCTTGTCTCGGTTATCTGGTTCTTGCGCACAAATGTAAAAGATAACCAGGGATAATTCGGGTATTGCCAAGTTGTTGCTGGCCCATTGTGAAACATTGGCAACCGTTGGATCATGCCGCCATTTCGGCGGTGTAATCGGACCAGAGGTTGAACGCATCAGTGCGGGCGTGGCGGTATGAGGTTGCGTTCAGTTGATAGCGGCGCGGTCGGAAGATCAGGTTGATCTGGTCATGTGCTGACAGAAACCTTTGAGCCTGCCGGTGGGATTTGAATCGGCCAAATATTTTCTCTCGTTTACGCGTCGGCCTGTGCGACACTTCGATCGCATTGTTCAAACCCTTGTGGGCGCGATGATCCGCGCCCGGTGCCAGTTTACTGATGGGCTGGATGTAACTGCGCAACTTGTCGGTGATCACGACCCGTGGTTCGCCGAACAGGGTGATCAATCTTTGGAAGAACCGCTTTGCGGCCTTTGCGTTTCGGCGTGTTTGCACGAGAATATCGAGCACGTCGCCATTTGCGTCGATCGCGCGCCACAACCAATGTTTCTTGCCACGGATTGTAATAACGACTTCGTCAAGATGCCATTTGTCGTTCGGTTGCGGTCGATCCCGGCGGATGCAGTTTACGAAATGTTGCCCAAAGCGATTGACCCATAGCCGGATCGCCTCACGGCTGACAACCACGCCCCGCGCTGCCAACAGGTCCTCGACATCCGCCGTGCTCAGTGCAAAGCGATGGTACGCCCAAACCGCGTAAGCAATGATCTCGCGGGGGTAGCGGAAGCCTTTCAGGCGCAGCATATGGGTCGGAATGTTCATGGGACCGACATAGCTTGATCAAACCCGGCCAACAACTTGGCAATACCTGTAGGGGATATCCCGCTCTTGGAGATGTTCTGCTAATGCGCGCGCGCCAGGTTTGACGGGTATGCAACCT
>DGNZ01000235.1 GCA_002389175.1 Rhodospirillaceae bacterium UBA4479
AACAGCACGACGCGGTCGCCCGCTTCGATGATTGTACCACCGCTGGGATAAATCGTTTTATCGTCCCGGTAAATTGCGCCGATCAACACACCTTGCGGCAGTTTCGTCTCGCGGAGCGGTTTGCCTACCAATTCTGATGTTTGAAGCGCTTCTGCCTCAATCAACTCGCCAAAATCTTCACGCAACGTATGCACTGAATGAATGCGTCCCCGGCGGACATGCTGCAAAATCTTCGAAACTGTGATGTTACGCGGGCTGACGGTGACGTCGATACCGATGGAACCGACCAGATCCTCATAGCCTGCATTGTTGACCAGGGTGATCGCGCGCTTAGACCCGAACCGTTTTGCCAGAAGGCTCGCCAAGATATTGGTTTCATCGTCATTGGTAACGGCGACAATGGTTTCGGTTTGGCCAACGTTGGCTTCATCCAAGATTTCCTGATCGATGACGCTGCCATTAATGACAACGGTATTCTCTAATTCACCAGCGATCAGTTCAGCGCGATCTTTATCGGATTCGATCAGTTTAGCGCGCACCCACTCATGGTTCGCTTCAAGCTCCTTGGCTAAGAACAAACCGATGTTTCCGCCGCCAAATATCAGCAACGAACGGGCTTCGCGTTCATCGTGACCAAACGCAGCCATGGTGCGATCAACGTGTTCACTATCGACGACCAGATAAACCTCATCATTTTCAAGCATCTGATCATCACCCTTAGGCGTGAATGATTGACCTTCGCGAACGATACCAACGATGACGATATTCAAGTCTGGGAACAATTTAGATAATTGACGCAGCGGCGTATTGACCAATGGACATCCAGGATCGCACCGAACGCCCAGCAACTTCACCTTATTGTCGACCAAGGGAATCATTTCGAACGCACCGGGGACTTCCAGGCGGCGGATGACGGCGCGGGCAACTTCGATTTCAGGGGAGATAATTACATCAATGGGGATGTGATCGCGCGAAAACATGTTGGCCCACATCGGCTGCAAATAGCTTTGGCTTCGGATGCGGGCGATTTTAGTCGGCACACCAAACAAGCTGTGCGCGACCTGACATGCCACCATATTGGTTTCATCTGCCAATGTGACGGCGATCAACAAGTCGGCGTCTTCGATCCCGGCACGCTCCAACACATCTGGGTGCGACCCATGACCGACGACACCATTCACATCGTGCGCATCAGAAATTTGCCGGACCAAGGTTTCAGATTGATCCACAATGGTGACGTCGTGGTTTTCCATCGCGAGGTGACGCGCAATATTTGAGCCAACCTGCCCTGCTCCACAAACGACAACTTTCATCGTTCAGAACCCATCACGTGTTGCTCAATGATCATAAGTATATCCATCGATGACTATTGCTTGTCCTGGCCGCGAACGCCAAGAGATTTTAGTTTACGGTGAAGTGCAGAACGCTCCATGCCGACGAACTGCGCAGTGTGCGAAATGTTACCGCCAAAGCGTTCGACCTGTGCCAGTAAATATTCGCGTTCAAACATTTCACGGGCATCACGTAATGGTAGCGACATGATTTCTGCATTTCGTTCAACATCGACGGACGGTGCGCCACCGGTAATTTCAGGTGGTAGCATTGAACTGGATATGGGCTGAGTGCTGTCACCAGGTGCCATGATCAGCAGCCGTTCGACGACGTTACGAAGTTCTCGCACGTTTCCGGGCCATCCATATGTTTGAAGTGCGACTATCGCATCCTCGGCGAACGTGCGCGGTAATTGGCCCGATGCAATAGCTGCGCCTTTCATGAAATGCGCCGCCAAAAGTGGGATGTCGTCCCGTCGTTCAATCAATGCTGGCACATTTATCGGGACCACGTTTAGTCTGTAAAAAAGGTCCTCGCGGAAATTACCGTCGTTTATTTCAGCCGTCAGATCTTTGGTTGTTGATGCGATCACACGAACATCAACTTCGACTCTGTTAGATCCGCCGACCCGCTCGAAAATCTGTTCTTGAAGAACCCGTACAATTTTCCCCTGGGTTTCGAGGGGCATATCGCCAATCTCGTCCAAAAGCAGCGTGCCCATGTGGGCGCGTTCAAACATGCCGACTTTGCGCGGCGAATCTTCGCCACCTTCGGTGCCAAAAAGCTCTGTCTCCATGCGGTCAGGATGCATAGCCGCACAGTTGATGGCTTGAAACGGACCGTCTGAGCGACGCGACATGGTGTGTAGCAAACGTGCGATGACTTCTTTGCCCGATCCAGGAGGGCCCGAAATAATGATCCTTGAATTCGTTGGAGCCGATCGCTCAATCGCTTGGCGTACGTCTTTCATCGAATTCGACGTGCCAACTAAATCCAACGGCGCGCCTGCGCGCAGGCGAAGTTCTGCATTCTCGCGCCGCAGCTTCGATGCTTCTATGGCGCGCGCGATGAGCAGCATCAAACGATCAGCCGTAAAAGGCTTTTCGATGAAATCATACGCACCGTCTTGGATCGCCTTGACCGCAGTCTCAACCGTGCCGTGACCACTCATCATGAGTACAGGTACGTCAGGGTGATTGGCTTTTATAGCTTCCAAGATACCTAAGCCGTCCAACTCGCTGCCTTGAAGCCAAATATCCAATAGGACCAACCCTGGCTGGCGTTGTTCGACAGCCGCCAGCGCTTGTTGCGAGTTGGCGGCTTCGCGGATGACATAGCCTTCGTCCTCTAAAATTTCGCCCGTCAATGTACGGATGTCGCGTTCATCATCGACGATAAGGATATCGGTCGCCATTTGGTATTCCTTGTTATTCGTCCGTTACGACGATGTCGTTTCGGTCAACGTTCCCGACTCTGATTCATTCTCACGCGCGTTCGCGTCAGAGTCCACCATTGGAAGAAGTATTGTGACCCGAGCCCCCCGGGGGTCACGATCACTTAGTTCCAACGTGCCGTCATGTTCTTCGATGATCTTCTTTACGATAGCAAGTCCAAGACCGGTGCCTTTGGCGCGTGTCGTTACGTAGGGTTCCGTTAGGCGTCCGCGATCCTGGGTCGGTAAGCCACGGCCGTCATCTTCGACATTGATGCGGACGTGATGTTGCTCGGTCGCTATAGACAGGCTGACAATACCTTTGACGTCGTCATGGCCATCTTGTTTGGCACCTTCGATTGATTCAGCGGCATTCTTCATCAAGTTGGTGAGGACCCGTGAAATTTGCCGAGCATCGCAATTCAACGTCACGTCTTCGGCGGGCAGCTCGATATTATATTGAATTTCGTCGCCCCTATTTTGCTCGAGGAACACAGCTTGGCGACAAAGTTCCGAGAGGTTTTCAGGACGTATTTTGGGTTGCGGCATGCGCGCAAACGACGAAAATTCGTCAACCATCTGACCGATATCGGCGACTTGGCGAATAATTGTGTCCGTGCATTTTTTAAATGTTTCAGGGTCGCTTTGAATTTCTTTTAGATACTTTCTTGTCAAGCGCTCTGCAGACAATTGAATAGGCGTCAGCGGGTTCTTGATCTCGTGGGCGATCCGACGTGCGACGTCTGCCCACGCAGCTTGGCGTTGCGCAGACAACAAATCGGTCACGTCATCAAAGGTGACGACATAACCAATGATTCGTCCTTCTATTTGTTCGGCAGCAACCCGAACCAAAAAGGTTTTTTGAATGTTGTCACGCATGATGGTGACTTCTGATTGTTGAAGGCGGTCCGGACGATCTGCTGACGACTTTAGGCTTGCGGCTAGTTCCGGTATGACATCCCGTAAGGGCGCGTTGATATGTTTTTCAAAATCAACATCCAAAAGCTCGAAAGCGGATCTGTTGGGGAGGTTGATCCGTTGTTCATCATCCAAACCAATGACACCGGCTGATACCCCTGCCAGCACCGTTTCAGTGAAGCGTCGGCGTTCATCCAACTCGGTGTTGGCAGCCATCAAGCCTTCTTGCTGGGACGCGATGCGTGCCGTCATGTTGTTAAAGGCTTTGCTGAGAACACCAATCTCGTCACCCCGGGACACATCATCAACACGGGTCGACAAGTCACCTTTGGATACTTTGTCCGCAGCCCCAATCAATTTGATAACCGGTTCCGCCAGCTGTGCCGAGAACGTCATCCCGATCCAAGTCGCGGCTAACAATAAAATCATCACCGCGATCATGTAGATCAAGACAAAGCTGATCTGCACCCCACTTCGGGTTTCTTCGAGTTGAGTGTACTCATCAAAGGATTGCTGAATGCTTGAGATGTGCTGCAGCACACGTGGGTCGATGAACTTTTCGATCAGTAAATATTGGCCGACGAACTGGTTTAGTCGAACAAGTGCACGGACTTTGTCGACGTTGCCTGATGCAAGCAATGCGACTTCGCCTTTATTTGCACTTTCGAATGCCTCATCTGGGATGTCCTCAACAATGGTTGAGATCGCAAAATCTGAACGGGCTACGATGTTGCCAACACGGTCAATCACGATGGCCTCTGGCAGTTCGCGCCGTGCTGCTTGTGTTGTCAGGGCGTTAGAAAACTCCCAAGGGCGTTGAATCAAGGTTGAGGCATTTTGGTCGAGCACGGATGCCAAACTAAAGGCCTGGCTCGCAATACTTTCGCGGTGTTCTTTTAAATAGGCCTGCGTAACGCCGACAGAATCACGGAGCGCTTTTGATACGCGCTCGTTAAACCAAGCCTCTAAACCAAAATTCAAAAACGAATATGAAAAGACGGCGATCAACACTGCGGGCGTAACCGCAATCAATGCAAATAATGTAACCAGTTTGCCCTGCAGTCCGGCACCGGCGCTTCCGCGTTGCCGTGCCCGCCAAAGGTTGATCACACGCCGCGCAACCACGATGGTCAAAAGGACCAAAAGGATGCCGTCTAGGATCAGCAACCACCTGAGTAAATCGGCTTTTTCGCGAATGGCTGCTGTATCGGTCATCAATGCAACCGTCGCAACCCCTGCCCCCGCCGAGAGCGCCGCCAAAAGAAAAGCCAGCCGACGTTGGCGACTGCTATCCAGTACCCATTGCTGGGCGCGCTTTACCCCAGATGTGTCACTCATTCTGCGCCCTTGATGATCGGGATACCCAATTCACGTATCTTCTTTCGCAGCGTGTTGCGATTAAGCCCCAGGACCTCTGCGGCTTTAACTTGATTTCCACGCGTCGCCTGAAGGGTTTGTAAAATTAAAGGCCGCTCAATTTCTCGCAATATTCGATTATATAAACCAGCTGTCGGAAGCGAACCGTCATGCGCCCCGAAATACGTCCTGAGATGTCCGTCGACGGCTTCAGACAATCCGCCGTTCGCTGATGCAGGTACATCCGTATCAGAGCTGCCATCATTCAATTCGGTGCGAATAATATCGGGGCCAATGACTTCTTCGGAATACAGCGCTGCTAAACGCTGGACGAGGTTTTCCAGTTCTCGAACATTTCCGGGCCACCCGTGCCCCTTAAAAAGTTCAATGGCTTCGGGTTCGATAATTTTCCATGGTAGGCCGTTGCTGGCTGCACGGGCCAAAAAATGGCGCACTAATTCAGGGATGTCTTCTACTCGATTTCGAAGCGCTGGAAGTCGGATCGGCACAACGTTCAAGCGAAAGAACAAATCTTCACGGAATAGACCACGGCGAATCAGGCGTTTCAGATCATGGTGCGTGGCTGCAATGACCCGCGTGTCGGCACGGATCGGTGAACGGCCACCAACAGACGTGTATTCACCCTCTTGCAATACGCGTAGCAATCGGGTCTGCGCCTCCATCGGCATATCGCCGATCTCGTCTAGGAACAAAGTGCCGCCGTTGGCTTGTTCAAACCGTCCGATACTTCGACTAACGGCCCCCGTAAACGAGCCTTTTTCGTGGCCGAAAAGTTCG
>DGNZ01000382.1 GCA_002389175.1 Rhodospirillaceae bacterium UBA4479
CCTGGACCGATGTCACATGACCTTCGCCATGGAATGCCTCGGGCGCGGACAACCAAACGAATTCGACACCTTCTTCTTCGGCGTTGCCAACTTCGCGTAGTGATCCGGGCATGTTGGCGCGGTCACGACGATACAGACACTTCACTGTCTTGGCCCCTTGGCGCACGGCAGTACGGACACAGTCCATTGCGGTATCGCCGCCACCGATGACGACGACGTTTTTACCCTCGGCATTCAGTGTGCCGTCGTCGAACGCGGGCACATCATCGCCCAGACCCTTGCGGTTGCTGGCGGTCAGAAATTCCATGGCCGGGAAGATGTTATCAAGGCCAGACCCTGGTGTTTGCAACTCGCGCGGCTTATAGACACCCGTCGCGATCAATACGGCATCGTGCTTTTCGCGCAGTTCGGCCAGCGTCGCATCGCGGCCCACTTCGAAATTCTCGTGATAGATAATGCCGCCGTCAGCCAAAAGCTTGGTCCGGCGCTCAACCACATCTTTTTCCAACTTAAAGTTGGGGATGCCATAAATCAGCAGGCCGCCCATACGGTCGTAGCGGTCATAGACATGGACTTCGTAGCCTTTAACGCGCAGAACATCAGCCGCCGCCAGACCCGCAGGCCCACCACCGATGATGCCGACGGACATGCCTAAATCTTCGCGCGCTTCGGGGGCTTTGACCCAGCCATTTTCCCATGCGGTGTCGGTGATGTATTTTTCAATGGCACCGATGGACACGGTGCCGTGCTTGGACTGTTCCAACACGCACGATCCTTCGCACAGGCGATCCTGTGGGCAGATACGACCGCAGACTTCGGGGAACGTGTTGGTCGCTTGCGATGTTTCGTAGGCTTCTTGCAGGCGTCCCTCGGTTGCCAGGCGCAGCCAATCGGGGATGTTGTTTTGCAGCGGGCAGTGCACTTGGCAATACGGGATGCCGCATTGCTCGCAGCGCGACGCCTGCTCGACGGCACCATCGTCTGAATACTGGTCATAAATTTCGTCGAAGTCTTCGCGGCGTTTGTCTGCTTCGCGTTTATTCGGCATCGCGCCATCAATCGAAATGAATTGCTGCATCGGATCTGGCATGCGGTCACGTCCTCCCAAAAAACAAACCAGGCAAAACCCACTAATGTGGTTCTTTGCCCAAACCTCTGTGTGTCGCCATTTTGGCGCGCAAATACCACCAATGTGCCTTTTTGAGGGGGCTCAGAAGCGACGTTATAAAAAATAGGTCAGATTTGTTTACTATTTCTTGACCGAAAAATCATAAAAGCAGCTGTATTTCTGCACGATGGCCGCCAAAGTTGCAAGTTATAAGTGCACTTAGGTCCGTTATGGGACTAAAAACGGCGATTGGCAGACTCTGCGATACGGGGTATGTCTGCAGAGGGGAATACCCCTTGGATTACCAAGGGTAGTAGAGGTATCCAATGCCCATTCTACATCTGGTCGTTTTGGCCGTTGTGCAGGGAATTACCGAATTTTTGCCGATCAGCTCGTCAGGGCATTTGGTTTTGGTTCCTATTTTCATGGATTGGCCGGATCAGGGCCTGATGATGGATGTCGCCGTCCATGTCGGGACCCTCTTTGCCGTGATGCTGTATCTGCACAAAGACGTTTGGCAGATGATCAGTGGTTTCGGCCAGATGTTAAAGGGACGTTCCTCGCCTGGATTGCGCATGATCGGATTGTTGATTGTTGGCACGATCCCCATCGTTGGCGCGGGGTATGCCCTTCACACCTATTGGCCCGGCATGTTCCGCAGCATCGAAGTCATCGCCTGGGCGACGCTTGGGTTTGGCATTCTATTGTACATTTCGGACAAGGTGGGCATGACGGTGCGTCGCATCGATCATTTAGGCATTTTTGATGTGCTGTTCATTGGTTTGTCACAGTGCCTGGCGCTGATCCCCGGCACCAGCCGTTCGGGGATCACGATGACGGCAGCGCGCTTTATCGGTATGGAACGATTGGATGCGGCCCGGTTCTCATTATTATTATCGATCCCGACCATCATCGCAGCGGGCACGCTGAGCGGCTGGGACCTGTACCAAAGCGGTGATTTTGCATTGGCTTATGATGCGCTGATTGCCGCCGGGCTGGCCTTCGTTTCCGCACTCATTGCCATCGCCATTATGATGGCATGGTTGAAGCGGGCGTCGTTTACGCCGTTTGTGGTTTATAGGATTTTCTTAGGTGGCGCGTTGTTGGTTGTGGCTTACGGGTTCAGCTAACCCCCTCACCTAACCTCTCCCCCTGGGAGGGGGAGAGGGATTAGATCGAGTTTATAGATACAGGGTCCCTCTCCTCTACGAAGTGGGGGAGAGGACAGGTGAGGGGGCGCTTAATACCCGCGCTTAAGATCAACCGTATTCAACGGCGCTTCACCCGCTTCGATCAGATTGATATTCTGTTCCATCCAATCGGCTGCCGACGACGGTACCGTCAGGCTCGCCATATGTGGGGACACCACGACCTTGGGGTGGGTCCAATATGGATGATCGCTCGGCAACGGTTCGGTGTGGAACACATCCAATGTCGCAGAACGGATATGCCCGCTGTCGAGTGCCGCCAGTAAATCTTCATCCACCACATGCGCACCGCGCGCGCAATTGATCACACAGGCGTCTTCGGGCAAGGCGGCCAGGGTTTCAGCATTAATGATACCAGTTGTGCTTTCAGTCAGCGGCAACAACACGATGAGAATTTCCGACCGATTGAGGAATGGCGTTAAGCCATCATCACCGTAATACGATGTGACACCGTCGATATGCTTTTCACTGCGCGACCAGCCTGCGACATCAAACCCAAGCGCTGCGACTTTTTTGGCGGCGTCTGAACCCAACTCGCCCAATCCTAAGAACCCGACTTTACGATCACGGGTGTCGATCTGGCGGAGCTGTTTCCAGATGCCTTCACGAGTCCAATTCGCATACACATCCATTTTGCGGTGATAGTGAATGGTCCAATACAGCACGTATTCGCTCATCCCCTCTGTCAGGCAACGGTCCACCAGACGGACGATTGGCACCTGCGTTGGCAAGTCAGTATCGACCAGGATGCCATCGACGCCAGCGCCCAGCGACAAGATCGCCTTGAGATTGGGAAAGGTTTTTAATTCGCCTACAGGCGGTCGCCACACAATCGCGTAATCGTAGTCGGCTTTGTCCGTAACCTCGTCGGGCCAGATGTCGAATGAAGCATCAGGAAATTTCGCCAGCATGGCTTCGCGCCACGCTGGGGCCTTGTCGGCACCGGATAGGAATAAAAAGCGCATGATGAGGACCTTATGGTTGGGTGTGGGAGTTACGCTTATCGAAACGTGTCAGGACACGGATATCAAGTATAACTCAGAAAATAGTTTGTCATTCCCGCGAAGGCGGGAATCTTATTGTTCGCGCATAGACTCCCGCCTACGCGGGAGTGACGGGGGAGAAAAGGTCACGTACTCACCGCACCCGTCTCGTCGGCTTCGAGATTAAGGGCTGCTGCCAACAGCGCCTGGGTATAGGCTTCACGCGGATTTTCAAAGATGCTTTCGGCGGGGCCTTGTTCGACCACTTTGCCGTCCTTCATCACCACCACATGATGGGCCAGGGCGCGCACGACTTTAAGATCGTGACTGATGAACATATAGGCCAAATTATATTTGCGTTGCAGATCACGCAGCAGATCGACGATCTGTGCCTGCACCGACATATCAAGCGCGCTGGTCGGCTCGTCCAAGACGATGAACCGGGGTTTCAAAACCAACGCACGCGCGATCGAGATCCGCTGCCGCTGGCCGCCTGAAAATTCGTGCGGGTAGCGATGCTGCATTTCGGGTTCCATACCAACCTCGATCAAGGCTTCGGAAATGCGTCCTCGGCGTTCGGCCTCGTCGCCCATATCGTGGATCAGCAAACCTTCTTCGATGATTTGTCCGACGGACAAGCGCGGGCTGAGCGATCCGAACGGGTCTTGGAAAACGATCTGCATTTGATTGCGCAGCGGCCGCAGTGCCTGCCAATCCAACGCTTGCAGGTCTTTGCCTTCAAACGTGATATCGCCCATGGATTTTTCAAGACGGATCAGCGCGCGCCCCAGCGTCGATTTCCCAGACCCCGACTCGCCGACGATTCCGACGGTCTGCCCGGCGCGAATATCGACCGAAATGCCATCAACGGCTTTGATGTGTCCCACGGTGCGGCGTAAGACACCGCGCTTGACCGGGAACCAGACTTTGACATCGTCGCCCCGCATGATGGTTTCAGCGTCTGCATTCGCGGGGTCCGGGCGGCCCTTGGGCTCGGCAGCCAACAGATGCTGGGTATAGGCATGCGATGGATGATCGAACACGGTTTTCGCATCGCCATCCTCGACGACTTTGCCGTGGTTCATCACAGATACCGTATCGGCCATGCGGCGCACGATCCCCAGATCATGGGTGATCAACAACATCGCCATGCCAAGCTTTTCCTGGAGTTCTTTGAGCAGTTTCAGAATTTGCGCCTGCACCGTAACATCAAGGGC
The DNA here is from genome assembly GCA_002389175.1 of Rhodospirillaceae bacterium UBA4479. Taxonomy (GTDB): domain Bacteria; phylum Pseudomonadota; class Alphaproteobacteria; order Rhodospirillales; family Casp-alpha2; genus UBA4479. The sequence goes on from DGNZ01000382.1 coordinate 4,517, forward strand.
TGTCGTCGGCTCGTCAGCGATCAAAAGTTCAGGCTCGTTCGCCAGCGCCATCGCGATCATGACGCGCTGCTGCTGACCGCCCGAAAATTCATGGGGCAGGGCATGCAGGCGAGAGACCGCCTGTTCCATACCGACAAGCTCAAGCAGCTCAACCACGCGGTCGCGGGCCTGGGTTTGGCGCATGTGTTTGTGCACCAGCAAAACCTCTGCGATTTGCTTTTCGATGGAATGCAGCGGATTGAGGCTGGAGAGCGGCTCTTGGAAAATCATCGCGATGCGATTGCCGCGAATGGCGCGCAATTGGCGTTCCTTGCGCTGTAATAAATCTTCGCCATCAAAGATGACACTGCCCGATCCGTGCCACGCCTTGGGGTAGGGCAGCAGTTTCAGGATCGAAAGCGCGGATACGGATTTCCCCGAACCCGACTCGCCAACCAATGCGTGGGTCTTGCCCTTTTCAACGGCGTACGATACGCCGTCGACGGCCTTAACCTCGTGATCACCGTGCCCAAACGATGTGCGCAAATCTGTCAGTTGTAAAAGGGGTGTGCGGTTATCGCTCATCGGAATGTCTTTCGTGGATCGAATGCATCGCGCACGGCCTCGCCGATAAACACCAGCAGGGTCAGCATGATGGCGATGGAAAAGAACCCGGTAAAGCCAAGCCAGGGGGCATGAAGGTTATTCTTACCCTGGTTCAGTAATTCCCCCACCGAGGCTGATCCGGCGGGCAACCCAAACCCTAAAAAATCGAGCGACGTTAAAATGACAACCGACCCGCTAAGGATGAAGGGTAGGAACGTGATGGTCGCGACCATGGCATTGGGCAGGATATGGCGGAACATGATCGTGGTATCACTGACGCCAAGGGCACGTGCCGCCTGCACAAATGTGAAATTTCGGGCGCGCAGAAATTCTGCACGGACGAGCCCCACAAGCCCCATCCAGGAAAACAGCAGCATCAATCCAAGTAGCCACCAGAAACTGGGCACCACAACGCTGGCCAAAATGATCAACATATAAAGCACGGGTAACCCGGACCAGATTTCGATAAAGCGTTGGAAGATCAAATCAACCCAACCCCCAAAATATCCCTGCACCGCACCGGCGGCGATCCCGATAATGGATGAAAGGACGGTCAGGGTGAAACCAAACAATACGGATATTCGAAAACCATATATCGTTCGGGCAAGCACATCGCGGCCCTGGTCATCGGTGCCGAGCCAGTTTTCTGACGTCGGCGGCGACGGTGCTGGCGTTGGCAGGTCGAAATTAACGGTATTATAGGAAAAGCGGATCATCGGCCACAGCATCCAGCCCTTTTCCTCAATCAATTCGATGACGAATTCATCGCGGTAATCGGCCTCGGTCGCGAATTCACCGCCGAATTCGGTTTCGGCGTAGGCAACGAAGGCAGGGAAGTGGGCATCACCGTCGTACCAGACGAAATACGGCTTATCGTTGGCGATCAATTCGGCAAACATGCTGAGAAAGAAAATGATGCCGAAAATCCAAAACGACCAAAACCCCCGGCGATTGGCCTTGAAGTTTTCCAGCCTTCGTTGATTGATCGGCGACAGGCGCGCAGGTGATGGCGGGGCAGGGGCGACGGTTGCATCCATGATCAGGCCCCCCGGCTTTCAAAATCAATCCGGGGATCGATGATGTGATACATGATGTCGCCCAGAATGTTCATCAACAGGCCGAACAACGTAAAGAAATACAGCGTTGCGAACATCACCCCGTAATCGCGGGTCAGGGCGGCTTCAAAACCTAATAACCCTAATCCATCGAGAGAGAAGATGATTTCGGTCAGCAGTGATCCCGTAAACAAAATACCGATAAAGGCGCTCGGGAATCCAGCGATCACGATCAACATGGCGTTTCGGAAAATATGTCCATAAAGAACCGTGTTTTCCTCGAGGCCTTTTGAGCGCGCCGTGACCACGTACTGTTTATTGATTTCTTCCATGAACGAATTTTTGGTCAGCATGGTCAGGCCAGCAAAACCGCCGATGACCATCGATAAGACCGGCAATGTCATGTGCCAGATGTAATCTTTGATCTGCGCCCAGGTCGATAAATCGTCGAAGTTATCGGATATTAATCCCCTGAGCGGGAACCAATCCAGGTACCGTCCACCGGCGAATACGACGATCAGCAAGATCGCAAACAGGAATCCGGGGATAGCGTTACCAATGATGACGACGCCCGATGTCCAGACATCAAATTTAGACCCGTCTCGGACCGCCTTGGCGATACCGAGGGGAATGGAAATCAGATAAACAAGTAACGTGGTCCAAATCCCAAGAGAGATCGATACGGGCATTTTGTCGATGACCAAATCGACGACGGATTGATCCTTGAAAAAGCTGTTGCCGAAATCGAACACCAAATAATTTTTCAGCATCAGCAAAAAGCGCTCGTGTGCGGGCTTATCCAGCCCGAACTGCTTTTCCAACTCGGCGATGAATTCGGGCGGCAGGCCCTGTGCGCCCCGGTACTTGGATGATGCGGGGCCGCTTTCGCCAACGTTTGCGTTGCTGCCCTCGTTGATGGTCTCGCTGCCGACATTGCCCGAGACACGGCCCGTGACGTCAACGGCTTGTCCGCTGAGTTCGGACAGCAGTTGTTCGACCGGACCACCGGGTAAGACTTGGACGACCGCGAAATTGATCAAAATGATCGCGAACAGCGTCGGCGGAATCAATAACAGGCGGCGGACGATATATGCGAACATGGCCGGATTATAGGCGGTTAAGTGATCGGGTGAAAACGATCAGTTCAGAACCATCATTCCCTAGTTTGCGCGTTCTTTGGCGAGGACGGCAGCCTTATCGGCATCGACCCACCAGGTCATCAGTTGATTGCCGCTATCGGGTGTGATTTTGGGGCGATCAAAGATGTTCCAGTATGCCACGCGGTCATACGGGATGTGCCATTGCGGGATCACGTAATGGCCCCACTGCAGCACCCGGTCCAGCGCACGGGTCGCCGTGATCAGGCTTTTGCGGTCGGGTGCAGCGATCAATGTTTCGATCAGCTCATCGATCGCAGGATCTTTGATGCCGATGGTGTTGCGCCCACCTTCTTGGTCGGCGGCTTCGGATCCCCAATAGGCCCGTTGTTCGTTTCCGGGTGACAACGATTGCCCTGCGCCACCGACGATGACGTCGTAATCATAAGTGTCCAGACGGCGGCGATACTGCGATGTATCAACGGTGCGTACCCGCGCGTTAATGCCCAGTTTTTCCAGGTTTTGTGCGAACGGCAACACGATGCGCTCAAACAGCGGACTCACAAGTAAGACTTCGAATTCCAACGGCTTGCCCGTCTCGGCATTGACCCGCTGCTTACCCTTAATCACCCAACCCGCGTCGGTCAGCAGTTTGGATGCGGCGCGCAGGTTTTTGCGCAGGCCGCTTTTGCCTTCGGTAACGGGGGGATTGTATTCGGTGGTGAAGACTTCGTCCGGGATACGACCACGAAGCGGTTCCAGAATTTTCAACTCTTCCGCCGATGGCAAGTCCGTGGCGGCAAGTTCAGAGTTATCAAAATAGCTGCGGGTGCGGGTGTATTGACCGTAAAACAGGGCCTTGTTCGACCATTCAAAATCAAACGCATAGGCCAGCGCCTTGCGGACGTTTTTGTCTTTGAACATGTCGCGTCGGGTGTTGAACACGAATCCCTGCATGCCGGCAGAGCGATTGTGCCCGATTTCTTCTTTTTTGATTTTGCCTGCGTCGACTTGTGGCGATTCATAGGCGGTCGCCCATAGCTTCGATGCGTTTTCAGAACGATAATCAAAGCGCCCGGCCTTAAATGCTTCTAGTGCTACCGTGGTGTCGCGGTAATAGTCGAAATGAATGGTGTCGAAGTTGTTCATACCCTTTTCAGTCGGGATATCAGCACCCCAATAGTCTTTGACACGGGTCAGCGTGATCGAGCGCCCCGCATCGACTTTTTCGATTTTGTACGGACCACTGCCGAGCGGTGGCTCCAACGACGTTTTATTAAACTCGCGGTCTTCCCAGTAATGCTTTGGCAGCACGGTCAGCTGGCCCATGATCAACGGTAGCTCGCGATTCTCGCCGGGCTTGAAGTTAAAGCGCACGGTGCGGTCGCCTGTTTTGACCGCGCTGATCACGTTGCCGTAATAAAATCGATAAAACGGACGGCCTTCTTTTAACAGCGTATCGAACGTCCAGATCACATCGTCGGGCGTGACGGGTTTGCCATCATGCCAGCGGGCCCCTTCGCGCAGGCGGAATTCGACCCATGAGCGGTCTTCGGGGGTGCGCACGGCTTCGGCCAACTCGCCGTATTCGGTAAAGGCCTCGTCCGCTGCATTCGTCATCAACGAGTTATAGATAAACGACACGCCCGCAGCGCCTGTGCCTTTGACGATGAAACCGTTCAAGCTGTCATAGGTGCCAATCGCGGCCAGACGAATATCACCGCCCTTGGGCGCGTTGGGATTTACATACTCAAAGTGTTTAAAATCGGCGGTGTATTTCAGATCACCATGCATCGCGAGCCCGTGCGACCACGCGGGTTCCTCGGCCAGAGCGCTGGTTGTGACGCTGGCCATGGACATAAATGAGATTGCGAGTGCAGCAAATAAGCGATGTGCGGACATGGTTCCTCCCGGAAACGATCAGATGGCATGATATTGGGGGTCTGTTGTCCCAGCTTCAAGCCAAGGTCTTATCATATAAGGTCAAGCCAAGGTCTTATCATATAAGGTAAAGACGGCGTGATCGACATGATCAACTTAAAGTTCGTTCATGTCCTATTTGGGGCGATCAGATAAGATTTTCACGGCCGCTGCGTGAAGATGTTCATCCGCTGCCGCAAGTACAGAACCGGACTTGCTGTCAGGACCTGCATCAAACTTAAGCGGCGCGCCGTCCCAATCGGTAATCAGGCCGCCTGCGCCTTCGACAATCGGGATCAAGGCAGCGTAGTCATAGGGCGCCAACGTGTCTTCGCAGACCAGATCAAGCCAACCACAGGCAAGGAACCCATACCCCTGGCATTCCGAGCCATAGGTCGTGTATTGCGTGGCGTCGGAAAGGGCCTCGAATTTTGGGAGGTTTTTGGCGAAAAACATGGTGTGCGATGTGCTGGTGACCCAGGCATCTTCAATGCTGCGCCCGGTGCGTGTCGTTACCGGTGTGCCGTTAAATGTCGTTGGTTGTCCATGCGCGCCAATCCATCGGTCGGCGGTCGCCGGACCATCCATTACGCCCGCAATGGCTTTGCCGTTACGAACAACCCCGATCAGCGTGCCGTATATCGGTTTACCGGTGATAAAGGCCTTGGTGCCGTCGATGGGGTCAAGAATCCAAACGGTGTCGGCATCCGGATTTGTGACACCGAACTCTTCACCAAAAATGCCGTCATTCGGGCGTTCGGCTTCGATCATGGCACGCATGGTGCGTTCGGACTCTTGGTCCGCTTCTGTCACCGGACTGGCATCAGATTTTGTGATGTGCTGGATGCCACTACGAAACTGGGCAAGGGTTACCGGACGCGCAGCATCCGCCAAGCGCCCGGCCAAGTCGATTATGTCGTCAATGTCTTGAGTGTCTACGTGGCTATCGCCAACCATGACCCGTGTCGCTTATTGCGGTAGCGGCGGGGGATTGCTGTGATTATCGCGGAGATACAAAATCACTTTGGCACGGTCAGATGCTTTTTTCAGACCGCCAAAGGTCATTTTGTTGCCCGGTGCGTAGTCTTTTGGGCTTTTCAGGAACTTGTCCAAGTTCTCGTAAGACCATGTTCCACCCACCGCAAGCAATGCTGCTGAGTAAGAATAGCCGTCATGTACGCCTTTGTTAGCGTCAACGACGCCCCAAAGGTTCGGGCCAACTTTGTTCGGGCCGCCTTGATCAACGGTGTGGCAACCCGCGCATTTTTTAAACACCTTGGCGCCAGCTGCAGAGTCAAAAGACGCCATAAGGCCGACCGCAGATTCTTCGACTTTGGCCTCTGCTGTGTCTCCAGCAGCGGCTGTGTCTGATTCTGCAACTTCAATAGGATAGGCGTTTTCCGCCAATTGTGTTGGTTGTACCAGCGCGTTCCCGACTTGGATGCTGCCCCATACGACCCATGCAGCTATTAAAACTGCGAAACCTGATTTTTCCCAAAAAGAGAAATGCATGCCTAAAACTCCTGCCCCAATAAGCGACCTTGTTTTAGCCCGTCGCTCGTTATCGATCAACACCTGTAACGCATAGAAAATAAACCTTTTCAGCAGCTTGGTGGCGAATGCGCCAAAAGGTCTGGGATAGCCACAGCCAACGGGGTATATCAAAGCATTCAATTAAAGCAGAGATTGCGTCCATGAACCCCATTGTGATTGTTCCAGCCCGCATGGCCTCGACCCGATTACCGGGCAAACCGCTTGCCGATATTCACGGCAAGGCGATGATTGTTCATGTGATGGATCGCGCGGCTGAAGCCAATTGTGGGCCCGTTGTTTGTGCCGCGGCCGAGGCTGAAATCATCGATGCGGTGACCGATGCCGGATATCAGGCGGTCCTGACGGACCCAGATCATCCATCGGGATCGGACCGGATATTCGAAGCCCTCAACATATGTGATCCAGATGGGGCGCACGATGTAATCGTCAATTTGCAGGGTGATTTGCCGACATTGGACCCCGCATTGGTGCGGACCGTCGCTGGATTGCTAGATAACGCAGACGTGGATATCGGCACGCTCGTGGCTGAAATCACCGAAGATGCCGAGCGCACCAATCCCAATGTGGTCAAATGTGTGGCCCCGTTGGATGATACTCATACGGCGGCACGGGCGCTTTATTTCACCCGTGCCACGGCGCCCCATGGCGATGGCCCGTTGTGGCATCACATCGGCATTTATGCCTATCGGCGTGCAGCCCTCAGTCGTTTTGTCAGTTTACCGCCGGGCATGTTGGAACAACGCGAGAAACTGGAGCAGCTTCGTGCCCTGGAATCGGGCATGCGGATCGATGCGGCCCGCGTTGACACGGTTCCGCTCGGTGTCGATACTCCCGCCGATTTAGACCGCGCCCGCACTTTGCTGGCTTAACTGGACCCGAAATTATGACTGATCCATCAACGCTTATCGCATTCCAAGGGGCACCCGGGGCGAATTCCGATATCGCGTGCCGTGAAGCGTACCCTGACATGACCACACTGTCGTGCGGGACTTTTGTGGATGCGTTTGGTGCGGTCAAAAATGGCGATGCGGCGTTGGCGATGATTCCGATCGATAATACGGTCGCGGGCCGGGTGGCAGACATTCATCATCTGTTGCCCGATAGCGGCCTGCATATTATCGCCGAACATTACGAGCGCATTAATCATCAGCTTTTGGTGTTGCCCGGTACGGACATCAGCGAAATCAAAGAAATCCACAGCCATGTTCACGCACTCAGCCAGTGCCGCACATTGATCGAAGATTTGGGCGTGGCCGCCATGGTTCATCTGGACACCGCAGGGGCCGCGGCCGATGTCGCCAAATGGGGCGATAAGACCAAGGCCGCGATTGCGACCCGGTTGGCGGGCGAGATTTATGGCCTCGATCTGATCCGCTCAGATATCGAAGACGCCGAACACAACACGACCCGCTTTGTGGTGTTGTCGCGTGACTCTGTGATTCCGGATGCAGGATCGGGAAATGTGATGACCAGTTTCGTATTCCGGGTCCGTAACATCCCCGCTGCGCTATACAAAGCCATGGGCGGGTTCTCGACCAATGGCGTCAACATGACCAAACTTGAAAGCTACGTCGGTGCGGGCTTCATCGCCGCCCAGTTCTATGCCGAGGTTGAGGGCCATCCCGAAGACGGCCCATTGAAACTGGCGCTCGAAGAGCTTGGGTTTTTCTCCGAAGAACTGACGATTTTGGGCGTGTTCCCGGCTGACCCATTTCGAAAAGAAGCCGTGCCGGAATAATTTCCCCCTCACCTGTCCTCTCCCCCATTTCATGAGGGAGAGGGACCCTGTACCCACATGACACAATCTCATCCCTCTCCCCTTTAAGGGGGAGAGGTTAGGTGAGGGGGTGTGCACCTTAAGCCGTCATTCCCGCGAAGGCGGGAATCTCTTTTGAATTATGGGACCCCCGCCTGCGCGGGGGTGAAGAGTATTTATACTCTCTCGTCTTCCCGAAAGCCTCTTGGCTATCCAGGATCTTTTTAGCGTGGGTATGTCATTTTTGAGTGAGACGAGATCCCGGGTCTGCGCCCGGGACGACGTGGTGAGGGCAGGCCGACGACAATCAGCCGACGTCATCCAGCCATGTCTGGATTAGCCAGCGCGAGATTGAGTCTTTGCGCGGCAGGCGCGTGTCGTCGTCTTTGGCGTCGGCGAATTCCTTCATGTCCAACACCTGTTCACGTGTGAACCATTGCGCGTCTTTGAGTTCTTCGGGATCGCATTCGATGCCATAGCTGGTTGCGCGGGCGCGAAATCCTAACATCAGTGATGATGGGAACGGCCACGGCTGTGACGCCATGTAGGTGATGTCGGTGGTGTGGATGCCGGATTCTTCGAACACTTCGCGTTCAACACATTGTTCTAGCGTCTCACCGGGCTCCACGAAGCCCGCCAATGTCGAATACATCCCAAACGACCAACGCGCATGTGATCCCAACAGGCATGCGCCGCCCGGGATATCGTCGCGACTGACCAGCATAATGACGGCGGGGTCTGTGCGCGGGAAATGGCTGACGCCACAATCGTTGTTCAGGCAAACCCGTTCGTGCCCGTGATGGCGGGATTCCGTCGGGGCGCCACACACACCGCAAAATCCGTGACGGTCATGCCAATAGGTCATGCCGCGGGCATGGGCCAGCACATGACCTTCGGCATCAGTAAGGCGGGGGCCGACTTGGCGCAGGTCCATAAACGTGGCGTTTGGACCTGCCAGCGTGGAAATTTTCGCTGCTACTTTGTCGTCCAGGGCCACAGCAAAGACGGGGGTGTCGTCTTCGGTACCCAATAAAATTTCTTGACGCCCGGCATCGATCAAGGCGCGCGCGGTCTCACCCTCAAAAATTGCAGCTTGTGGCGGGTTGCCGTCGATAATCAGGTTGTGCTGGCCATGCACCGCGACGGCTTTGATGTTCTTTTTGGCACGGCTGGACACCCAATCTGTGGGTCTGCGTGACATGTTGTCACGCCGCAGCGTGATGGTGGTATAGGACAAATGGATCGGCATGCCCGGAATTTTACACACGCCATAGGCTTCGGCAACGTCCCCAATTGCTATTAGAACAAAAAAACCACTGTTAACCATAGAATCGCTGGAAAGTCGCTGGACACTTTGGCTTGATTGAGGCTTTGTTAACCAATCTGGACCATGCTGGTTGCTGATGATGTTCCGCACCCTTGGGTGCCCATTGCGTCATAAGCAATTGGTAGGTGGAGAGAACGGTGGTTAAAAAAGTTATGTCGATGCGCCGATTGGGCAGGCGCACGTTATCTATTGGCGGGGCCATATTGGCCGTCGTCACCCTTGCTGCGTGCGCGGGTCAGTCCGGCGTCAGCAGTTTTAATGTTGCTGAATGCAAGATTCTTTCGAACCGCGCTGAAGCAAAAATCAACTGGGCACGGGTACCAGAGCGTGAGCTTCGCATTCGAGACGGTGAATATTCGCCGATGCTGATGCGCCTCAAACAAGGTCGCCCGTATATTATTCGTATCCGAAATCGAGATGACGAGCGTCGGGTTTTCCGCGCACCGGATTTCTTTGAACAGAACGCCGTTGTCGCCATTGGTGTCGAGGGGGAACGCGCAGCCACGACGTGCGTGAACGCGATTGCCATTCCAGCACGCCAAACCGCCGAGGTGCGCGTTGTTGCCATCACCGATGGCACGTTTGAATTCGAAGACAATGCGCTTTTACTGCCATACGTCATGTCATCAGGCCCGTCGGGTGTGATCGTCGTCGAAGAACGTCGCGGAACCGCCAGACTTAACTGAGTCTGCTTCAATTCAGACTTAATTTTTGGCGGACGTCGTCATTGGTAGATTCAGATGACAGATACCTCAGCTGAAACCTTGATCCGGGATTTAGACCTGGAGCCATTGCCATGGGAAGGCGGTTATTACCGCGAGACCTGGCGCTCAGAGGTCATGATCCCTGAGCCGGCGTTGGGGGCCGGGTATTCGGGACCGCGTGCGGCGGGGACGTCGATTTATTACATGCTGACGCCGGACACGTTGTCGAAAATGCACCGACTGCCATCGCCGGAAACCTTCCATTTCTATAAGGGGGACGTCGTCGAGATGTTGCTGCTACATCCTGATGGCACAGATCAGGTGATCACCTTTGGTCAGGACTTGGGCGCCGGCCAACATCTTCAATTCACCATTTTGGGCAATACGTGGATGGGCGGAAGGTTGGCCGCAGGCCACCGATACGGCTATGCCTTGATGGGCACCACGGTGGCCCCCGGTTTTGATTTTGATGATTTGGAAATGGGCGGCACAGCCGCGTTGATTACTGAATACCCAGATGCGGCCGATATGATCCGTGCCCTGACCTGATGGGAACGCCATCAGACATTCACCTCCGCCCCGCAGAAATTGATGATGTAGATGTGCTGACGGATGTATCGATCCGCGCCAAGAAATCCAATGGATATGATGATGCGTTTATGGCGGCGTGCCGAGATGAGCTCACGGTGACGGTCGCGCATCTTTGTCAGGATGAATATTGGGTGGCATGTGAGGGTGATCTGATCATCGGGTGCGCGTCACTTTCTCCCGATAAGGATCAGAGTTCTGGCAAAGTGCACAGTTTCTTTATCGACCCGGATCATCAGGGCCGGGGTGTGGGCCGGATGTTATGGGCCAAACTGTTAGAACGTGCGCATGCCTATGGCATGACCGAGGTGCGTTTGGATGTGGACCCCAACGCGGCACCGTTTTATGAAGCGATGGGTTTTAAGGTGGCTGGCGTTGCGCCTTCGGGATCAATCCCTGGCCGCCGCATTCCGCATATGACTCTCACTCTATAGCCATAACGTGTTTGGAAAAAAGTGTGGGTCCCGGATCAAGTCCGCGATGACACGTTATTATTTATTTTCATCCCGGCGAATGCCGGGACCCAGAGCATACAAAGACAGAAAGTTTTTTGAACGAAATAAGATCCCAGGTCTCTCCCAGGACGACGATTTTTGTATTACTGAATTTTACACTTTTTGCCGATGCGTCGGTGTGGCGCTGTGCATTCCCAGGCGTTGCCGGAGTATCCAACGTGTGCGTTCGCGGGAACATCAATGGGTTTGCAAGCGTTGCTTTTGGCCTCGAAGCCACGGTCACATTTCCAGCCATTGCCATAACCCGTATCAGATAGGAAAGCATTCGCGGGCACTGTGATTTTGTTGCAGCCTTTGTTGTCGGCCATATATCCGCGTTCGCATTCCCAGCCCGAGCCATAGGCCCGACCCGTCAGATATGCATTTTTAGGCACGGTGATCGTTACGCACTCTTTGCTTCTTTGTTTGAATCCCCGTTCACATTCCCAGCCATCGCCACTTGAGCGCAGAAAAGCGTTTGCAGGAATGGTGACCTTCACACAGGTTTCTTGCTTGAGATCAAATCCGCGCAGACATCTCCATTTTTTGCCGTAGGTGGAGTTTGTGGCGTAGGAGTTTTCAGGGAACGCGCCTTGGGCAACAGACGTGGTCATAGATCCGATAAACAGGGTCGACGCGCATAACGCGACAACCCCGATCGCTGAAGTTTTCAATGTCATGGTTTTCTGGACGCTCCATAAGGGCGGCTGCCGAAATAGGCATGTAATGGACGTGCCGCCGACTAAGTCTTTTTGCGAGTCGTCTTCTTTTTCTTGGCTTCTTTTTCGATGGCTGCAGCCTCGCGCTCATTCGCTTCTTTTTCTAAGCGTCGGGCTTTCAGCGTTGCCATGTGATCTTTGCGCTCACGCGCAGCTTTCTCTTTGTCTTCGAGTTCTGTTTCCTTCTTGCGTTGAAGGGCCGCGAACTTCTCCTCGGCGACAGCTTTGGTTGATTTTGCCACGATGTTCTTTCATTGCGTCGTCGAGGCGAGCCCGATGGGCGTTGCCGGCGAGACGTCAATCGGATGAGGGCGGATGCTCAGATCGGCCATCCGATGTGCGCATGATGCGCATCAAACCAATGCAGTATGCACCGGGGATCGTATTTTTTCGAGTAGATAGAATTATCCCCCCGGCATAAACCGGGGGGATAGATCGCAATTAGTCGAGAGCTTGGAGGTTCTCGGCAGAAGCTTTGCCGTCACGGCCAGCTTCGAGATCAAAAGAAACTTTTTGACCGTCGCGCAGCGTGCTGAGACCAGCGCGTTCTACAGCAGAAATGTGCACGAATGCATCTTTAGAACCATCTTCAGGCTCGATGAAACCATAACCTTTAGTTGCGTTGAACCATTTTACAGTACCGTTTGGCATAACTTGTATCCTTAAGCGTAATGTTGCGAGCCACATGCCACACCGTGTGGAATATAGGCCAATGTCACGTCACACTGTCGGAGTTACTAAGCTAAGCGGCGAACCGTAAGAGTTAGGTCACTAAACGAATGTAAGACGTAGATGAGCGTACAAATAGCAGATTTTACTGATTCGTCAATAATTTTGCTATTTTTCGCCTATTCGTCTCCGGCACCTAAAAGAATATGAAATCATAAATAAAACGGGCCGTCACCCTCGCGAAGGCGGGGGTCCATTTCAATTTTTGGTGGATCCCCGCCTGCGCGGGGATGACGGTAAAAGGTATGTTGAAAGTGTGAGGCTAAGACGGAGACATTATGAATCTAAGACGAAAACCGTCGCACCACGTTTTCGAGCAATTTGGAAATATTGTTGTCGAAATTATTGCACGGCAACGACCCCGAAAATGTGATCGATCCCGTTGAAAACACCTGTCCGCCACCCGGCACATCGAAATAGGTCATGTCGGCACGGACCAGTTCTTCAGGTGTGCCAACAGCCCATGTTTTCACATGTGTCAGCCATTCTTCGGGCGGCAGCACAAAGCTTTCGGGGTGGTTTTCAGATTTAGCAACGACGACCGCATTGGGTGGTGTGCCCAGACGGGGTTCGACGCGGTCGAGCTCGTAGCCCGCAGCGCCACCCCCACAAAGTCCGAAATCACCGATGATCTCGTCTTCGATGCCATCAAACATCCAGGCGAATTCAGGCTTTTCTGATGCTGGCATGCGACGATAATAGGTGCCTTCGAAATCACCCTGACAGGTATAACCGATCCCCGTCAGCGCATTTGGCGGGCGACCATTGCGCCGCCACAGGCCGCTGTATTCACCGGTAAAGCCGCTGTAATACTCGCCAGGCTCAGAGGCCCATGCGCGGAGCCCGCCTTCAGCACGACGAACTTCGATCAGGCCGTCTTTTTCGGGATGCAGCGCGACCCGCCAGTAAAACCCGTTGCCGCCCATGTAAATCAGATTGCCGCCATTGTCGCGATATCCCTGCACACCGTCCAATGTCTGGAGGGTGTGATATTCGGGGTGGCTGGTGGTCATCACGGTTTTATAGGGTGCCAGAAGTTCAGCCCCCTCATTGTTCAATTCCCAATCGGTAACAACATCGAACGGGATGTCTTTGGCATGAAGCCACGCCAGAATATGCGTATCGGCTGGAAAATGCCGCAGGCCCGATCCGCACTTATCATCGGCGAACGGATGATACCCCGGCCGCAAATTCATGATCGGGCGGTGCCACGTCGTGTGCGCAATACCGGACCCATCGGAATGATCGTTATAGGTCGATAAGCCGTAATCGGGATGATCCACCGGATTGTGGGGGAATGCGCCCCAGTCCGCGGCGCGGTCGCGCCAGTGTTGGCCGAAATCATCGCGCGCCTGATTGGCATAAATCACATATGTAAATGTCGAGATCAATAAGCACACATCAGCCGTTTGCTTGCCCTTGGGCGGACAGACAAAGATCGGCAGCAAATCCCAATGCTCGCCGGATGTTAGCCGGATCGCGTAGGCGCCGCTGGGTAAATCACCCGGGATGGTGAACGTAAAATCCGTATCCCAGTTGCAGTCAGTGATATCGTCATCGTGGAAGTGAATGGCCCCATACTGTGCGGGATCACGGTTCCAGTTGTGTTCGGACGCGTCCCAGTTTGATCCGGTCACGGCGCGCATGGGGCCGTTGATCAAATCACCTGTATCGGCCAAGGGGTCATCACCTTCGATCTGAAACGACGTCATGTCTTTGGAAAAATCCCAGGCGGCGACAACTTCATTTTCGATCGAAATGCGCGGATGTTCGATTTTGCCATTGAAGTGGGTTGCCGGGTCGTTGGGATCGATGGCGGCGATTAAGATATAGGTTCCCGCGCTGCGATCCGTTGGGACCTGATCCATGGTTCGTTCCACAGCCTGGTCCAGTTTGGCGATGGAATGCCCCACCGTGACAGCGCCGCGGGTTAAATCGATGTCAGCCCAAATATTGGCCCAGGTATAGGGCGGCAGGGTGGTACCTGTTGCAATCACCGTCGACCCGACTTGGCAAAACACGCCGTCTGGGCCGATCCCCAAAGTGATGACGTCGTCATGATTATTATAGGTATGGATGGTGATGACGCCCTGCGGCCCCTTATCAGGCGTGGTGGGGAACACGGTGGCGTCGAGGCGAAATGTGTCGGGCAGGTCTGCGAGCAGCGATGCTTCCATGTGTGAGCCGAGCCGCGTTTCTTGGGTCCGCGACGGATATGTCCCGTCAATCGCAGACGGCACGGGGACCAGGTTCATGCCGGGCCCGTCGGGGTTCGGGTCGCCGGAAATAACACGAACCAGTTCAGCGCGGTATGGAGCATCAGATGTCGAAGAGACTTTGACGGCGATGGTCTCGCCGTGTCGGCCTGAGAGTTTATCGGTGTAGCCAATGAGTGGAATCATAGGGGGATGATGGCAGATACTTTTTTTGTTGTCATCCATGCGTCTGTGAATACAGCGCCACAATTTTAGACCCCCGCCTTCACGGGGGTGACGAATAATTTTATTTCTGGCTGTCATTCCCGCGCAGGCGGGAATCTCCGTCGAACAAGATCGGGATGATACATCTGGGGCGATTCAGGACTTTCAGCGCAGGTCTTCGGTTGTTATATTGCGCGCGGAAGGTCGGCCTGGACAGGCTCCTCGCCAACCCGGTCAGATCCGGAAGGAAGCAGCCGTAACGAG
>DGNZ01000406.1:0-1856 GCA_002389175.1 Rhodospirillaceae bacterium UBA4479
CTTGCTGGCCTATATAAATGACCAAGGGATTGAAACGTCGACCATGACGCACCGCGCGGTCTACACGGTCGAAGAGGCCAAGACCCACCGCCACGGCATGGTCGGTGCGCATTCTAAGAACCTGTTTCTGCGCGATAAAAAGGGCCGCATGTTCCTGGTCACCGCACTCGAAGACCGCACCATCGATCTGAAATCCCTGGCGGGTGTCCTGGGCGTCCGCAGCCTGTCGTTCGGTAGTGCGGAACGCCTGCAAAAATATCTGGGCGTGTCGCCGGGGTCCGTCACACCATTTGGTGTCATTAATGATGCGGACGGCGACGTCACCATGGTTTTGGACAGGGGTTTGATGGATTACGAGACCCTGAATTTCCATCCGTTGGTCAACACGCAAACCACGTCGATCTCGCCCGCCGGACTGATCCAATTTTTTGAGAGCACCAAGCATACGCCGATGTTCATCGACTTATAATATGCTTTCAGCGCTCAGGCCTTGCCGATTCGGGTCCAGACGTCCATTTATAGGGCAGATATGAAGGTTTGGGGCACACGTCACGNNCCCCAATAGCACACAGATAAAACGAGGCCCGCCCGCGCGGAGAATAAGATCATGGAATTCAAACTGAACCCCGACGGCAGCATGCAACCCCAAGACGACGCACCAGGACAACAAGCGGCACAGCCTGTCGCTACGCAAGCGCAACCCGGTATTGTGGTCGATCCCGGTTCTGATGCTGGCATGGGCGCAAAACCCATTGGCGGTGCAGGTGGAGATTTGATTTCAGACTCTAACACCGAACGGTTCGTGCAGGACGTGATCGAAGTCTCATCCCACGTCCCGGTGATTGTCGATTTTTGGGCGCCGTGGTGTGGTCCGTGTAAACAGCTCGGCCCGATTTTGGAAAGACTGGTCCGCGAAGCGGGCGGTGCAGTCAAAATGGTCAAGATCAACGTCGATGAAAACCAGGAATTGGCGGCGCAAATGCGGGTCCAGTCGATCCCCGCCGTATACGCCTTTAAAGACGGCCAGCCCGTCGATGGTTTCATGGGGGCACAGCCCGAAAGCCAACTGAAAGCCTTTGTCGATAAATTGACCGAGGGTGCGGGCGGCGGCATCGATACATTGTTGGACCAGGCTGACCAGGATTTGGCAGATGGTGACGCGGATGTAGCGATTGAAATCTACCGCGAAGCACAAGCGCAAAGCCCCGAGAACGACCGCGCGGTCGCAGGCATTCTGCGCTCTATGGCTGCCATGGGTCAGGTTGACGAGGCCCGCGAACTGGTTGAGCAACTCCCCGAAAAATGGAAATTAAAAAGCGTCATCGCGGCGGCTATTTCCGCTTTGGAAATGGAAGAAGAAGCCGATGCCGCCGGCGATTGGACCGAGCTACAAGCCAAAGTCGACGCCGACCCAAAAGATTTGCAGGCGCGCTTTGATTTGGCGAATGCCTTATACGCGGCTCGCAAAAACGAAGAAGCCATCGATCAATTGTTGGAAATCATCGTGCGCAACAAAGCATGGAATGACGAAGCGGCGCGCGAACAACTGGTGAAGATTTTCAATGCGCTTGGGTTTACTCACGAATTGACGGTCAGTGGTCGACGCCGCTTGTCGTCCATTCTGTTCTCGTAAAATTCTGATCGCTTTGAATAAGGCTCCGTTGATGATTGATCGCCCCCGTTACGCCACACCCGAAAGCCTGCCAGATATCCTGCCGATTTTTCCGCTGCCAGGTGCCGTGTTGTTGCCATATGGCCGGATGCCATTGAATATTTTTGAGCCGCGTTATCTGAACATGATCGAAGACGCGCTGGCGAACGGTCGCTATATCGGCATGATCCAACCGTATGATGAA
>DGNZ01000406.1:1871-2681 GCA_002389175.1 Rhodospirillaceae bacterium UBA4479
CAGACGAACGCCAGATCGCCGATGGTACTGCGATATACAAGATCGGCTGCGTTGGTCGTATTGTTGAATTTGCCGAAACGGGCGATGACCGATACATCGTCTCACTCGAAGGTATCACGCGCTTTCGCGTCGCTGACGAGCTGGGTTTGTTTGACGGTTATCGCCGGGTGACGCCGGACTATTCTGAATTCCTTGAAGATTTGGATGACAGTGACGATCTGTCTATTCCGGTGCTGCAAAACCGCGAAGAACTGATGCACGCGATGCAACGCTACTTTGATCACAAGGGCATCTCGGCGGATATGGATTCCATCGACGAAGCCCCTGACACCATTTTGGTGACGTCTTTGTCGATGTCGTGTCCGCTTGATCCCCGCGATAAGCAGGCCCTATTGGAATGCCCCGATACGTTTGAGCGCGGCCAGCTATTGAACAGTCTATTTGAATTCGCCATCCAAGAAGGCGACACACCCGCCCCCGAAGGGCGCCAATAAAAGACATATAGGGAACCATCATGAGCGCAACTGAAGTCGACCCCAAGCTGTTGGAAATTTTGGTTTGTCCCGTGACCAAGGCCACGCTGCGGTATGACCGCGACGCGCAGGAATTGATCAGCGACAAGGCCGGATTGGCATATCCGATCCGTGATGGCATTCCCATCATGCTCGCCGACGAAGCGCGCGAAATTGATACCGCACCGAACGCAGGCAATTAATTGATGAGCTCTTTTAATCAGCAGCACCGCCCTAGCGAAATCCGCCTTAAAAGCGAGGAGAAAATCCTCGAGGTTGATTTTGAAGACGGCAAAAC
>DGNZ01000319.1 GCA_002389175.1 Rhodospirillaceae bacterium UBA4479
GTAACCATTCCAAGGCATAAACGCGACGAGCACGTTACGACCAAGAGCCAAATCACCCATTTCAGTGGATGGACCATCAGCGATGGTTTCGCCAGCTTCGACACGGTCACCAACCTTAACCAACGGACGCTGGTGCAAGCAGGTATTTTGGTTCGAACGCTGGAACTTGAGCAGGTTGTAGATATCGACACCGGTTTCCGACGTGTTCGTCTCGTCGGTTGCGTTGACCACGATCCGGGCACCATCGATTTGATCGACGATACCTGAGCGACGGGCAACGATGGTGGCACCGGAGTCACGAGCAACAGGTGCTTCCATACCCGTTCCGACGAACGGTGCTTCAGCACGCAGCAATGGCACCGCTTGGCGCATCATGTTCGAGCCCATCAACGCACGGTTCGCATCATCGTTTTCCAAGAACGGGATCAACGATGTTGCAACGGATACCAACTGTTTTGGTGATACGTCGATGTATTCAATGTCTTCAGGACGTGACAACAAGAAGTCACCACCGACCCGGCAACTGACCAGATCTTCGACAAATTGGCCTTTTTCATTCAGCTCGGCATTCGCCTGCGCAATCGTATAGCGGCCTTCTTGCATCGCCGACATATAGACAACTTCATCAGAGACTTTGCCGTCTTTGGTCATCCGGTATGGCGTTTCGATGAAGCCGTACTTGTTGACACGCGCAAATGTGGCCAACGAGTTGATCAGACCAATGTTTGGACCCTCTGGGGTCTCAATTGGGCAAATCCGACCATAGTGTGTTGGATGTACGTCGCGGACTTCAAAGCCAGCACGTTCACGGGTCAAACCACCTGGGCCAAGCGCTGAGAGACGACGTTTGTGCGTCACTTCTGAAAGCGGGTTGGTTTGATCCATGAATTGGCTCAACTGAGACGAACCAAAGAATTCACGAACTGCAGCAGCGGCGGGTTTCGCGTTGATCAGATCATGTGGCATGACGGTATCGATCTCAACAGAGCTCATACGCTCACGGATCGCACGTTCCATACGCAGCAGACCAACACGATATTGGTTTTCCATCAACTCACCGACGGAACGAACACGACGGTTACCAAGGTGATCGATATCGTCGATCTCGCCTTTGCCGTCTTTCAGTTCAACCAGTGTTTTGACAACATCCAAGATGTCTTCACGGCGCAGCACACGAACGGAGTCTTCGGTTTCGAAACCAAGACGTGCGTTCATCTTCACCCGACCGACGGATGACAAATCGTAACGCTCTGGATCAAAGAACAAACCATGGAACAATGCCTCAGCCGTTTCCAAGGTTGGCGGCTCGCCTGGGCGCATCACACGATAGATGTCGATCAGGGCTTCGTCGCGACTGGTGTTCTTATCGATGGCCAGCGTGTTGCGGATGTATGGTCCCACGTTCACGTGGTCGATCGCCAGTGTGTCAATCACGTCGATATTGGCTTCAGAGAGCACTTCGAGTGACTCTTCGACGATTTCGTCCCCGGCTTCGAGGTAGATCTCACCCGTTTTAGAATTGACGATGTCACGAGCGACATAACGACCGATTAGTTCTTCTTCAGCCACCACTTGCTCTTCCATGCCCTTTTCGCCGAGTTGGCGTAGCAGACGTGGTGTCATTTTCGTGCCGGCTTCGGCAGCAACACGGCCGTTTTTGGCATTGATCAGATCAGCCGTCAGCTTGACGCCACGCAGCAGATCAGGATTGAACGGTGTTTTCCAACCGCGCTTCACGCGCTCAAACGGAACTGATTCGTAGAAGTAATTCAGGACTTCTTCAGGAGACATCCCCGTGATGTCAGCTGGATCGATCTGAACTTCGTTCGCAGCAGCATCAAGACGCTTTTGCGCGGACTCGTCATCATCAAGAGCCAACAACAACGTTGTGACAGGTAATTTACGACGACGGTCAATACGAACGTAGGCCAAATCCTTGGCATCAAATTCGAAATCAAGCCAAGACCCACGGTAAGGGATAATCCGTGCAGCAAACAGATATTTACCCGATGAGTGTGTCTTACCTTTGTCGTGATCAAAGAATACGCCAGGGGAACGATGCATTTGCGATACGATGACGCGCTCGGTGCCGTTGACCACAAAGGTCCCCTTCCCGGTCATCAATGGCATATCGCCCATGTATACGTCTTGTTCTTTTACGTCGCGGATCGAACGCGCGCCGGTTTCCTCGTCGATATCCCAAACGACAAGACGCAGCGTTACCTTCAAAGGTGCTGCGTAGGTCATACCGCGCTGTTGGCATTCCTCGACGTCGTATTTAGGGGGTTCGAATTCATAGGAAACGAATTCTAATGTACCGCGTTCGGAGAAATCCTTAATCGGAAACACCGATTTAAACACTTCTTGGATACCCGT
This sequence comes from Rhodospirillaceae bacterium UBA4479, assembly GCA_002389175.1. Lineage (GTDB taxonomy): Bacteria > Pseudomonadota > Alphaproteobacteria > Rhodospirillales > Casp-alpha2 > UBA4479. Next base: position 2,377 of record DGNZ01000319.1, read on the forward strand.
ATCCGTGCGGTCTGCACGCTTGATGTCGCGTTGCAGGAATTGTTCGTAGGAGGTGCTCTGAACCTCAATCAGGTTCGGCATATCAACGGCAGCCTGAAGCTTACCGAAATTCTTGCGTACGCGTTTGCTGCCCGTAAAGCTAGTCGCCATTACGTCCCTCGATCTTTCGTATCGTCTCGCGGCCCTGATCAAACAAGGCGTGAGAACCTATTTCAGTGTGGAGGGCATCTAACAGCTTGCCGCGCTACCGACACCCACCTGCGATAAAAGCGCATTTACTTTCCCGGCCGCGGCAAGGCCTATTCGGGTAAAAACGCTTGTATTCTGTCACTCCATAAATGGAGCGCTAAACTCATGTGCCCCTAAAATGGAGCTAAATCGTCTCACTCATTACAGAGTGATGTGGTTATCCGTCCACCCGGTCTCTTAAATCAACAAACAAATAGAAGAATGGGGTGCAGCCAAACTGGCCGCACCCCGATCAAAATTACTTGAGCTCTACTGTAGCACCAGCTTCTTCGAGTTTCTTCTTCAGCTCTTCAGCTTCTTCTTTCTTCACGCCTTCTTTAACAGGTTTTGGCGCGCCTTCGACCAAGTCTTTGGCTTCTTTCAGACCAAGACCGGTGATGGTGCGAACCTCTTTGATGACGTTGATTTTCTTCTCGCCTGCAGCAGCAAGAATGACGTCGAATTCGTCTTTCTCTTCAACTGCGGCAGCATCGCCACCAGCGGCAGGAGCAGCTGCAGCAACAGGTGCTGCGGCAGAAACGCCCCATTTTTCTTCAAGAAGTTTAGATAGTTCAGCTGCTTCAAGAACAGTCAAGTTGGACAGTTCGTCTGCAATTTTCTCTAAATCAGCCATTGTAATCTCCTAGGCTTGAACTTAACGACCTTATTACGGCGTCACGCCGCTTCACTTTGTTGAGCATGCGCGCTGATCACACGTGCGACCTGACCGCCTGGTGCCTGAAGGACACCAGCAATCCGAGTAGCAGGAGTATTCAGCATGCCTACGAGTTTCGCGCGAAGCTCATCGAGCGACGGCAATGTAGCAAGATGTTTGACGGCGTCTACATCAAGACGAATGTCACCCATCGCGCCACCAAGAACGACTAATTTTTCGTTCTTTTTCGCGAAATCAACGGCTATCTTTGCCGGTCCTACAGGATCATCTGAATAAGCGATGGCCGTAGTTCCGGTAAACAAGTCGCCGATAGGTTCGTAGGGCGTGCCTTCCAAAGCGAGACGCGTGAGCCGATTTTTGGTTACTTTGAAACTCGCACCAGCAGCCCGCATTTGCGAACGAAGGTCCGTGATTTCAGAAACTGTCAGCCCACTGTAGTGGGTGACAACAACGATACCCGTACTTTCGAACGTGCCGCGGAGTGACGAAACCAGTTCCGTTTTTTCCGATCGGTTCACAGATCGTCTCCAGT
>DGNZ01000010.1:0-3760 GCA_002389175.1 Rhodospirillaceae bacterium UBA4479
TTCTGGCCTATACCGGAGGGTACGATGTCTCTGGGTTCTTCGCGACGGGCCACTGGAAGATGAATTCAGTTATCCTGCTGGCCATTCCTCTTTTCATCATGGCTGGCGATATTATGCAGCGGGGCAAAATTGCAAAGCCGATTGTCGAGATTGCAGAGCTTATGTTCGGCCATCTCCGCGGCGGGCTAAGTGCTGCCTCGGTCGTGGCCAGTGCGATGTTCGGCGCAATCTCGGGCAGCGGTGCCGCCACACTGACCTGCATCGGCTCGATCATCATGCCGCATCTGCGCAAGGCACGGTATCCCGCAGGCATTTCCGGCGCATTGGTGATCAGTGCGAGTCCTCTAGGCCTATTGATTCCGCCAAGCGGAGCACAGTTGCTCTATGCTTGGGTCGGTCAGTTGAACGTTCTTGAGTGTTTCCTCGCAACGGTCGTACCAGGACTGATCCTTATGACCCTGTTGATCATCGTGAATTTCGTGATCCTTCGGAAGGATACCGAGATTCTGGTTACCGAAGTTCCGGACCGTTTCTTCCGTGCACTTGCTGGTAAGACAGCCATCGCAACACCGGCGATCCTGATGCCACTGATCATTCTGGGCGGCATTTATGGTGGCATCATGACGCCCACCGAAGCCGCTGGCGTCGCCGTAATTTATGCCATTCCGGTGGGCTTCTTCGTCTACCGCGGCCTGACACTCAAAACTTTCTATGAAAGTATGAAACATTCGGCGATTATGGTCGGCGTGGTCATGGTCATGATCTTCACAGTCTTAATCGCCAGTCGCTTCCTGATTTTCGAAGATATTCCCAGCCTCGCCGAGGATCTGATCTATTCCATTTCAGATAACCCAATAATGATTTTCCTGATGCTCAATCTGGTCATGCTTTTGATTGGTATGCTGATGGACGATATCAGTGGAATCATCCTCAGCGCATCGCTTCTGCTGCCCATCGCCGTGGGGGCTGGAATGGATCCAATCCACTTTGCCGCAGTTCTTGGTGTTAATCTTGGCATGGGCAACATCACGCCGCCAACGGCACCGCTTCTGTATCTCGGATCGCAAGTGACAGGCGTGCCGGTTCGAAAACTGATCTGGCCGACACTGATTTTCATCGTGTTTGCTTGGCTGCCAACTTTGCTGATCACCACATTTATCCCTGGAATCGCTCTTTGGTTGCCGAACATGTTCTTCGGCTCCTAGCGCCGCCAAAACACCAGCCAGAATAGAAAGAAGTTGGTATGCAAAACTCTGTTCCTGCAAACTGGGCGACGGTCGTCGTTGCTGAAATTCTGGCTCCGAAAGCCAATTTTGACTTCGCGGCCCACGCTCATATCACGGACAAGCCGTGAAAGCGGACGCGCTCATAATCGGCGGTGGGCTGATTGGCATCACAACGGCCCACCGATTGGCCAAACGCGGCTGCTCGGTCGTGTTGGTGGAGGCCAACGAAGATGTCGGTCTCGGTGCCAACTTTGCAAACGGTGCGATGCTGGTGCCTTCACAGACCATGCCATGGAATTCGCCAGGGATATTACCCACGCTTTTGAGGTCAATCGTGACACAAAATTCCGCACTGCGGATCAAGCCAAAAGCTATCCCGTCCCTGTTCAAATGGGGCCTGCAATTTCTCAAGAACTCAAAGCCGCATCTGCACGAACTCCATACGCGCCGATTGCTCGAACTGTCTCTCTTCTCCATGGATGTCTTTGAGGAATACTACAATGGATACGCAGACCAATTCGCAGCCAAAAAATGTGGCACCATCAAAATCTACCGCGACCAACCAAGTCTGGAAGCCCAGATCAGATCCAATCGTCACCTAAGTGAGGTCGGGCTAGATTGGGAGGCACTGACGCCTGATCAAACTGTTGAGGCTGAGCCGCACCTTCAAGCGCTGGCCCCGCAGCTGGCAGGCGGAATTCGTTTTTCCGCTGATGTGGTGGCGGACTCGCGAAAATTCTGTCAAATCCTCCGCGATGACCTCGTCGCTTCTGGTCAGATAATACATGTTAGTTGTCAAGCCAATGAACTGCTGATGTCAGGCGACAGGGTCATCGGCGCGCGTACAACAATCGGAAATATTCGGGCGAAGAATACCATTCTGGCCCTTGGAGCCAATACAAGAAAATTGGTTGCAAAAGACGCAAGATCAATCTTGGTGCGCCCCGTGAAAGGGTACTCGGTTACATACGATACAACCGGCGTCAACGACCTGCCTTCGCATCCCGTTATCGACGAAGGGAGGCATGTCGGGATTGTTCCAATAAATGGCAAATTGCGTGCTGTTGGAATTGCCGAGTTCGCCGGGCATGACGACACTCTAAGCCCCAAAATTATCCGGCAACTCGATCGCCTGACCAAATCCGTTTACCCCAACCTTGCGCAGACGCTTGACGGCTGCAAGCGAGAGCCGTGGACTGGATTCCGCCCGATGAGTGCTGACGGTCTGCCCTATATCGGCGAAACATCCAGCAAGGGGCTTTGGGTCAATACTGGGCACGGCCATCTGGGTTGGACCCTCGCCACTGGGTCGGCAGAGTTGCTTGCTGATCTCATCATGGGCAAGCCCACACCCTTGGACTCAACCAGCTATGCAGTAACTCGATCACACTAGACCGAAGATAAACCTACAGGAAGACAAGATCATGAAAATAAAAGATATTCGCCTCACGCCGCTCTTTTCCAAGTTCAAGACACCCTATGTCTGGGCCATGGGCAAGAATCTTGGTCAAACAACAATCCTGGTTGAGATCGAAACGGATGCGGGCGTCGTCGGCTACGGCGAAACCGCCCCGACGATGACGTCACCAGAGGCGATCCACACGCTCTTACTAACCGCCAAAACGGTCCTGCTGGGGCAGCCCATCACTCAAATCATCAATTTGATGAAGCAGCTCTTTACGCAAAATTTTGGACATCACTACGCCAGCCAATCTCATCCAAGAATAGGTAATATTGCGTTTGCAGGTGTTGAATTGGCCCTTTGGGATGCACTTGGCAAATCGGTGGGTCTGCCAGTTCATGCCCTGTTGGGTGGGAAGATCCATGACACGGTGAGTTTCATGGGGTTTGTCCAGGGAGACAGTACGGAAGAGGTTGCAGCACATGCCGGTCAGTTGGCGCAGGACGGCTTTGAAGTGATTTACCTCAAGGCCGGATACACCAACGATAAAGATATGGCCAATGTCGAAGCTGTCAGAAAGGCAATTGGCAACAAGCGACTTCGGATCGACCCGAATGAGGCCTGGGACTTGATGGAGGCCCAGGTGATGATCAATAAGCTCGCCAAGTATGATCTCGAGATGGTTGAACAGCCGATGTCGGCGATTGCCGGCGTTCCGGCACTTAAGGCGTTGAAACAGTCCTGTTCGGTACCGATTGCAGCAGATCAGTCAGTATTTACGCCAGAGGAGGCTCACGCAATGTGTGCCAGCGGTGCGGCAAGCCTGCTGACTGTGGGTCTGCACGAAACTGGAGGTATTCTTGGGTTCCGCCGCGTCGCTGCGATAGCTCAGGTGTTCGACATCAACGTGTGTATTCACGGTGTTTGGGAGACCGGAATTACCACCTGCGCCTCGATACAAGCTGCGTCGGGTGTTCCTAATTTGGATGATGGCAATCAGATCATGTGGCAGCTCCTGCAAGAGGACATCGTCGAAAGCCCGGATCTGGCGCCAAATGTCGGGAAAATTCCGGTCATGTCCGCCCCTGGTCTTGGATTTACCCTGAACGAGGACGCCGTTGGTCGGGCCGCA
>DGNZ01000010.1:3820-4538 GCA_002389175.1 Rhodospirillaceae bacterium UBA4479
GACAATTCACCTGCGGTCGTATCGCCCGGCATTTATCCAATGCTCTATGCGTTCTTTGACGATCGCGGTGTATTGCGCCAGGATCCGTTTCGGCGTCAGGTGGATGCGGCTTTGGGCACCCAGGCCGCCGGGGTGGCGATTCTGGGGCTGGGTACGGAGGTCTCGAAGCTGACATTCGATGAGCGCATCGAGGTCCTTGAAGTCGTCGCGAAGCACATCGATGGACGCAAACCGCTCTTGGCGACCGTCTATGGCGATACGACCACCGAGCAGATTGAGTTTTCGAAGAGAGCAATTCAAAGCGGCGCGTCGGCGCTGACGCTCCAGCCTCCCTCACAGAAAATCGACGATGCAAAGCTGGCAGACTTCTTCTCGGAAATTATCGCGGCGGTCGATTGCCCGGTTGGGGTCCAGAATGCGCCGGAGTTCCTTGGCTTCGGACTGAGCAACCAGAGCTTGATCGCGCTTGCGAATGACCACGAAAATTTCACCATCGCGAAACTAGAATGCAACGCCGTCAATCTTGAGTCTGTTGCGTCAGAGCTCGGGGATAGCGTGATGCTTTTCAATGGTCGCTGCGGACTGGAATTACCTGACAACCTGCGAGCGGGTGCCAGTGGGCTGATCCCGGCGATTGATACGGTAGATAAGACCAGCGAAATTTTCGCTGAATTCACTGCTGGGACCGAAGAGCGGGCCGATAAGCTATATGCCGATC
>DGNZ01000135.1 GCA_002389175.1 Rhodospirillaceae bacterium UBA4479
GCTCAATAGCCCCGCAACGGGTTACATGATCGTCTATCACATTGAAATTTTATTACTCTTCATTGCGCTAGTAGCGATAGGGCCTTTGGTACGTTCGGCAAGCAATCCGGTCGATCATACTGTACATGAATTCGGATTGAATGAGATTCCAAGCTGATATTGGGATTTGAGGTATATTATGGAAATCGGAGCAATTACAGGATACATTGATGCCGCCCAAGTGGTGTTGTATGTCTTTTGGGCATTTTTCTTCTTTATCATTTACTATTTGATTCAAGAGAATAAGCGGGAAGGATATCCGCTGGATACGGATTCACTTGATCCGACCAAGCGTCGTAAGATCGCGGGTATCACATCTATTCCGTCACCTAAAACATTCGTCATGGAAGATGGCACAACGTACTCGGCGCCAGATTTGTCGCGTGCTGATACGCGGACCTTAAATGTGCGGGAATTATCGGGCGGCGCAGGTTTCCCGGTTGAGCCAGATGGCAATCCGCTATTAGCCGGGGTTGGACCAGGATCATATGCAGAGCGTGCAGACGTTCCAGATATGACCATTCACGGGACACCAAAGATCATTCCGATGCATATCGCAGAGGGTTTTCATGTTGATGAAAACGATCCAGACCCGCGCGGCATGCAGGTTATTGGTGCAGATGGTAAATCCGGTGGTGTTGTGACCGAGCTTTGGGTTGATCCGGCCGAGCATCTTATCCGTTTTCTTGAAGTTCAAGTGGCCGACGGCAAAACAGCGCTGTTCCCGATCAATCTTGTTCGGATCAGTCGGCGCACGGGTGAAGTCACCGTCCGTGTGCTTCAGTCGACACAATTTGATGGTATTCCAGCCTTAAAGAACCCACATCAAGTGACGCGTCTCGAAGAAGAAAAAATCTTTGGATACTTTGGGGCAGGCACACTTTATGGAATGCCGGGTAGAACGGAGCCAATCGTATGAGTCATGATGATTTTAGCTTTGAGCCCATTCCTGGGTTGCCGGAACATCCGCCAGAAGGTGAAGAAGTTTTATGGCAGGGTGCACCAGCATGGAGTGGTCTCGCCCTTCGCGTGTTACACCTCCGCAAAGTTAGCATCTATTTTACGATACTACTGACGTGGGTCGGGGCAACAGCCATCCTTGATGGTGGGACTGTGTTTGAGGCGATGTACGCGGTGACGGTCATGTTGCCGTTCCCAATGATCGGCATCGGTCTGCTTGCTGTTTTGACCACGCTTTATCAACGAACAACGATTTATACGATTACGAACAAGCGTGTGGTCATGCGGTTTGGGATCGTATTGTCGCTGTGCGTTGGATTTCCATTCAAACAGGTCAAAGGTGCTTCGTTGCGTGAATGCAGCGATGGAACCGGCGACTTGGCATTGCAAATGACGGGGCCTGATAAAATGGCCTACCTACATATGTGGCCCTTTTCTCGTCCGTGGCACTTTAAAATGCCAGAGCCGATGCTCCGTTCATTGCCAGAATCACAAAAAGTTGCTGGCTTGCTAAGAGATGCCTTCGCTGCAGAAAAAAACGGAGTTGAACTCATGGCTGAGCAAGGCTCAACCGAAACTTCTGATAAACATGCCGTGCCTGGCATGATTGCTGCTGAATAAGGATAACGGGCAATGGCACATCATCACGACATTCCAATTCCTAAACTCGCACTTTTGGGCATGGCACTTTTGCTCGCGTTAACGATCTTTGTCGCCGCGACAGCCGAAAACGGTGGGATCATTGGATCAGGACGCGCGGCAGATGAGACAGTGTCGTCGATGTCGCTGGGATTTCGTGACCGGGTCGTTGGCGGTGTTGAGGTGGTCAACGCGAATACGGGCCAAGTTCTTGAGGTTTTTGAGCCGGGAACAAACGGCTTTGCACGCAGCGTATTGCGCGGCTTGGTCAGAGATCGTCGATCACGTGGGATTGATTCGAAAAACCCATTTGACCTGCGACGCTTTGCTGACGGACGTGTAACATTGTCCGATCCATTGACGGGCCGGACGATTGAACTGGTATCGTTTGGGGTCGATAACCTTGGCGTTTTTGCTGCGTATCTGGCTGCAGGGGAAAAACAGTCATGACAACGAACAGGCCACTATTTGGCAAAACCTATGAAACACAATGTACCGTGGACATCGAAAATACTTTTGAGAGTCTTCGTGCACATGTGATTCTGGATGACGAGCCAGACTTGCAACCAGGCGATACCGTCTTGGTGCACGGTGATTCCGTCAACGTACCATATGGTGAGAAAATGGTGCTGAGACGTGGCGCGACTGTTACTTTGGCGAACCCGATTGCGCGTGCTTGGGCACGCTTTCGGAGTGAATTTGAATGTTTTGAGTTGTTCGAAGTGAGCTTTTCGGACGGGAGGAAGTTATGACGATAGAAACAATGACGGTCACTAAGGACGACGCAAACCGGATTGCTCATGAAGACACGGTGCTGAGCCCCCGGTTTTACACAACGGACTTCGACGCATTGGATAAAATCGACGTCGAACCCGTGCGCGCCGAGTGGGATAACCTCATCGCCGAGATGCAATCAGACCCGAATCGCTATCATTTCAAGCGAAATGAACATTGGGACAAAATGAACTTGGATGATCTGCCAGAAGATCTTCGCAAAGAGTTCGTTGATTTCCTGGTCAGTTCGCTGACGTCTGAATTCTCTGGCTGCATTCTGTATGCCGAAATGCGCAAGCGCGGCACCAATCCTGATATTTGTGAATTGTTCCGCCTGATGAGCCGTGATGAATCACGCCATGCAGGTTTTATCAATGACGCGTTAAAGGAATATGGCATTGGGATCGATTTGAGCTTTTTGACCAAATCCAAGAAGTATACTTACTTCAAGCCCAAGTACATTTTCTATGCCACGTACCTATCCGAAAAGATTGGGTATGCGCGGTATATTACGATCTTCCGCCAGTTGGAGCGTCATCCAGAATTGCGCTTCCACCCGATCTTTAAGTGGTTCGAAGAATGGTGCAACGATGAGTTCCGTCACGGCGAGGCGTTTGCCCTGTTGATGCGGGCTAACCCGCACCTGCTTGAAGGCCATAACAAGCTGTGGATACGTTTCTTCACGCTGGCTGTGTATGCCACGATATATGTGCGCGATCACGGACG
>DGNZ01000381.1 GCA_002389175.1 Rhodospirillaceae bacterium UBA4479
GCTCGTTTCAAAGGCGCTTTGGAATATACCTGGCCAGAAATGCCATCGCGCCTGCCCCAACGCCGGCAACGACAAATACGGCGGGCAACGCAAAAGCACTCAGCACAACGGCAAACACGCCCGGGACGATCAGCTGCCCGGTTTGTCTGAATGTCATAAAAACAGATGTCATTTCAGATCGCTCATGCGGGTGAACGGCGCGTAAAAATGGTGTATTCCCTGCGCCATCGATCATGCTGGCCGCAAAAGCTGCAATCACAATCATTGCCGCAGCTAACGCAGGGGAGCCTTGAGCAACGGCAATACCAATACTCAAGATTGCCGTCAGGCCGTACCCCAAAATAAGAAGATAACGAATCCCCTTCTTTCGACCAATCGCGCCCCAAACGGTCGCTAGAAACAACGGCATGACGCCCAAGGAAATGATCAGTGCCGCTGTGTCTTTTGAATACCCTGATTGGGTCAGGAAAATCGGCCCATAAACAAAGAACATAATCCACCATCCTGTGCGACCAATAGCCAAGCCCCAAGCCAACACCAATCGGGGCTGAAGGAAGAATCTGGGCAAATAACGAATGGGATTTGGCGGCGGCTTTAACGGTGACATGACGGCTGGGTTGTCGCTAATCCGCAAAAACCAGAAAAACCCGAGCATGGCGATCGCACACATGGCCACCAAACCATATGTCAGCAAAGGGTCGATATTCTCAAACGTCCAAACGCCAAGCCACGGCCCGAAGGTAAAGGGTGCCGCGACAAAAACCAGGCGTCGCGGCTCAAACTTGGATATTTCATTCGATCGAACATGATCAAGAACATACAGGTTAAGCACTATTTCAAAGATAGCTGTCGCAATAAATTGAAACGCCAATCCCAACGCAAACAACCACGGGGACCCAAACCAATACGCCAAAACAGAAGACAGCATCATGCCCACACCCAGCGTAAATGCCCAACGCCGACGTGCAATATGCACAAGCAAAGGGATGACCATGGTTGATGCCAGACCGGCAATGGAAACCGCAAAATAAAGCATGCTAACGGATTGGGCATCGCCCATCATGCGCATTGCCTCGAGCGGAACGATCGTCAGCAGCATCGCACGGCACCACGCCTCAAGCGAAAACAGCACAACAAAGGCCATTGCGCGCGGCTTGGCTGCAGTATCTAGCCAAACGGGTAAATGAATGCGGCGCATCAGATCCCCCCAGATCTCCCTGTCGGATGTACGCTAATTCAATCTGATAATGAATTCTTATGCAATGTCATCATGGCTGAGGGTCTCTCAACACATTTCGGCTTATTCAGTGCCGGGTCACTTGGCGGGCTTCTCAGGTTCGGCTTCTTTCTTTCGTCTATCTTCAACGCCCTGCTTTAGCGGACGATTGCTGCGGCGTCGATCGGGACCGAAATATCCATCACAGCGAACGAAATTACGCGGATGTTCAATGACGTGACATACTTTTTCATAAAGTGTTTTTGGCGAAAGCGGTTTGGCCAAGAACTCGTGAATACCAGAATCACGCGCCTTGATAATACTGTCATAGGACGACAGCCCGGACATCATGATGATCGCAGCATATTGATTTTGCGACTCTTCATCCGTTCGAACGTGCCTAATAACTTCCAAGCCAGATATATCGCTCGTGACCCAATCAACGATCAAAAGATCGGGTGTATCTTGATTGAAATGCTCTACGGTATCCTTACCACTCGGAATAATCATTGTCGTGCCGAGGTTAAGTTCTTTCAGCAATTGACGAAAAAGCGCACGCATGGCGTCGCTCTTATCAACGACCAACACACTGACGTTCGATAAATCGTACTTTCTCATAACTCTACCAACAGCATCGCCCCGTCGAATCTACGTAAATGATCACATCGGATATCGAAATCATATTCTCAGTCTTGTCCCCATGATTAAATAGGTCAAAGTATTAATCCATAAGTATAAACCCATATCGTTATACGCTAGCGCGCCAGCAAAAGTTTATGCGCTAGATCAACTTTCAGGAGAATTTATTATGAATTCAACGGAGAGTTCAACGTCCAAGGCATTGAAAAAACTTGCCACATCGACACTCGCGAATGCATTGGACAGAGTTGGATGCACCTCCCAGACATTCGTCAATTTGAAGCCGGTTAAGCCAGGGATGCGCTTCGTCGGTCCGGCTGTGACCGTGCGTCAAGAAAGCGGACCTTTTGGCACATATCAGTCTGAAGACTTTAAGGTCGGGGCCATGATAGATGCGGCAAACCCCGGCGATGTTATTGTCGTCGCCGCAGACGGTGTACCGTATTCAACATGGGGCGGGATGGCATCGTTAGCCGCAGCCACCAAGGGTATTGCAGGTATTGCCATTGACGGCGGTGCCCGCGATGCAGATGAAACAGCAGACGCTGGGTTTCCTGTATATTCACGCCACCTGATCCCAACAACGGGCAGATGTCGTCTGAAAGTCACAGGGTTTGGCGGTTCCATCCTTGTTGACAATGTCGTGGTTGAATCAGGCGATTGGATCGTTGCTGATGATACCGGCATTTTGGCCATACCAAGCCGTGTTGTCGCTGACGTTATTGGACTCGCCGTAAAATTTACGATTGAGGATAC
>DGNZ01000362.1 GCA_002389175.1 Rhodospirillaceae bacterium UBA4479
ATATCCATATCTACAGCGATCCGCTCTAATGAAAAGCTGTGCGTATCCAAGATGCAGGAGTGGTCGATCACGCCGCGGTTAGTGCGATGAATTTGCGCGTGCGGGTTCAGGTCGCGCAGCGCCTTTTCTGTGCTTTCCACATCAAACCCATCAGCCACCTTGTTCAGGACAATCACGCTCGCCAATGCAACCTGATCCGCAGCATCTACACTATCCTCAAGCCGTGCAGCTATATGTACCGCGTCAACAACCGTGACGACCGCATCCAGACGCGCAAGGCCCGCAATCAGCTGATCAACGCTGAACGTCTGGATCACGGGGCTGGGGTTTGCCACCCCAGTAGTTTCGATCAGGATGCCGTCCAGCGCTTTGTTCCCCTTAAGCAGACTGCGCAGCGTGCGTATAAGATCGCCACGGACAACGCAACACAGACAACCAGAGGAAAGCTCGATCAACTCCTCCTCGCCGGTTTCGATCAGATCGCTATCAATCCCGACATCGCCAAATTCGTTGACGATCACCGCAAACTTACGCCCGTGATCGCCCTTGAGAATATAATTCAAAAGCGTGGTCTTACCCGCCCCCAAATAGCCTGTGACAACCGTCACCGGCACACGGATGTCAGTCCCTAAATCCACGGCATCAAAGAGACATGGATGGCATCACCCGATGCCCCGACCGCTTTGATTGCATCATGGGTCTGTTCCAACCCAAAGCGATGGGTCGTCATCAGGTCCAATGCGAAGCGATCAGAATTCAACTGCTGCAATGCTTGTTCACAGGATTGATAATTATGCCCACGCGCACATTTCACAGTGACGTATTTATTGCATAGTTTGGCCAGTGGGAAATTTGGAAACTCTGCCGTTTCCTGCTGCACCAGAAGCGTACCACCTTTGCGTTTAAGCGCCTCAAGCCCGAGCAACAACGGCGCGGTTCCTGCGCCGGCGGTGCAATCAAGCGCGACATCAACACCCTCACCACCCGTGATCTCGCGAATACGTTCGACGGGATCTTCCTGTTCGACATTAATCGTGAAATCCGCACCCAGTTTCTTGGCGACCTCAAGTCGTTTGGCGTCCTTATTTGTACCTGTGACGATGATCAGCTCAGCTCCGGCCTGCTTGCCGGTCACAACCTGGCTAAGACCCTGCTGACCCGGCCCCTGCACCAAAAGCTTCGTCTGATAACCAACCTTGCAGTCAAACAAGGCCCACTGAATACCGTTCGCCATCGGCGTCACAAGACCTGCAAGTTCTGGTGACAAGCCGTCAGGGACTTTGTGCAGCACCGAATTCCAAGGCAGATACATATATTGCGCAAAACCACCCCAAAGGTGCGGCGCGCGCGTCATAGGGGTATAGCCAAAGCGAATTCCATCAGGATTCTTGCGCCAATCTGTCGCCATACACAGACGATAATCGCCCCTGTGGCAATGCTCGCAGGTCATGCAACCGACATAGTGTTCAGCAAACACCCGGTCGCCCTCTTTCAGGCCGCGCCGCTTGCTGAAGGTCTTCCCCGCCTTTGCAATAATGCCAATGTTCTCGTGCCCCATGATCACAGGCTCAGATATTGGCGGCTTGGAATAGAATTTTACGTCGGTGCCGCAAATTCCCGCAACCTCGACCTTCAGAAGGGCGGCATCGTCCGGGATATCGGGCATGTCAAATTCGCGAAACTCGGTCCGCTCTGGACCTGTCCGCACTGCAGCGAGCACTTTTTCTGACAACCTGTAGCCCTCCAGTCTTGTAAGTTGACTAAAGGTTAGCAAACCGCCAAAATGCCCACAAGAACGCTGTTCCGCATGAGGGAACACCATCCGAATTGAGCCGGCAGAGACATGTTCACACATCGCAGTATCACATCCGCAATGGTTGCTGACCTCGCGCGTATCGAAACAGCCGTAAGGGCCTGTTATCATGTGCCCGATGATCAAATCGTGCTGGTCACGCAAGAACCAGCGCGGCTATTGGGCGGGCCGGATCAAATGACAACTGTGCTGTTCTGGATCGACCCGGACACACGGCACAAGCTGCGCCTTTTCAAACCTGCTTCGGAGTTTGGAGAATCGGACCTACCCCCGGCTTGGCTGCGCAGCGCGCTTCTTGATGATGACTTGGCCGATTGCTGTTAGGAGAAATAATGCGCAAACGCAGACTGAAAACCGTCACCCGGACCCAAGGCAACAACCGTGCACTGAAAGAAGGTGCAGTCACGCTACCAGACTTCGTGCTGGACTTTGAAGAGGTCAGTCCCTTGCCCCGCGCGTTTCGGGCCATGGTGCGCGAACAGTCCTATGATGTCTGCGAAATGGCGTTGACGACATATATTACGGCACGGGCTTATGGAGTGCCGATCACGGCCATTCCAGTTTTTCTGGTGCGTGATTTCCACCATAAATCCATGGTGGCATCGTCTAAGGCAAGCCTGCCAAACCTCAAAGACCTAGAGGGCCGCCGCGTCGGTGTCAGCCGCGGCTATACCGTCACAACAGGGGTCTGGGCGCGGGCTATATTGGCAGAAGAACATGGCGTTGACCTGTCCAAGGTCACATGGTCGCGGTCCGATGATGAACACGTTCCGAATTGGCGGATGCCGTCCCATGTGCAGGATTTGAACGGCGAAGGCAGTTTGGATGAGCAGCTAGCGCGCGGCGATCTTGATGCTGCCGTGGGCGTCTTGG
>DGNZ01000052.1 GCA_002389175.1 Rhodospirillaceae bacterium UBA4479
GGTGGGTATGGCGGCAAAGGCAATTGCCCCGCTCATTCGTGCGAACACAACGGTGCTGACGATCCAGAATGGTATTGGCGCAGGGGCGCGCATTGCCGACTACTTGCCCGCCGAGAGCACGCTACTTGGCGTAGCAGACGGCTTTGGAGCCTCGATGGTTGAGCCAGGGTTTATGCACCACACAGCCATGAAGCTAATCCGTCTGGGAGAGGTTGCAGGCGGCATGACACCGCGGCTCAATTCAATGGAAAAGATATGGCAACGGGCAGGTTTCAACGCCAAGGCTTTTGACGATATCCACCAGCTGATCTGGGAAAAACTGCTGTGCAATGTGACACTATCAGCACCTTGCACCGTCTATGATTGCACTGTCGGAGAGCTTCTCTCAAATGCCAATCATTGGGCCACTGCTCTTGCGTGCACAAAAGAGGCCTATGCATGCGGGCTAGCCGAGAAGATCCGCTTTTCTTTCGACGATCCGATCGACTACGTCACCAAGTTCGCCGAAGTGGTTGCAAAAGCCAGCCCCTCGATGAGGCTTGATCACATGGCGCGGCGCGCATCAGAGATTGAATTCATCAACGGTGCTATCCCGCTACTTGGTAAAAAACACAATATCCAGACCCCGATGAATGCGAAACTATCCGCAAAAGTGCGGCGATTGGAAGAAGCCTTCCTTGGAGATGTTCCATGAAAATCGCAAGTTTTATTCATGAAGGCCGCGCGCTTTATGGTTTGGTTGAGGGTGACAAATTGCGCCCTGTTAGTACCAGTAAATTGGTGGAATTCCCAACGCTGCGCGCGTTTCTTGATAAAGGGAAACTGGCAGATTTGCCCAACTTTTGTGATACTACGTCCCTGACCTTGACCTCGGTACGCTTTTTGTCTCCTGTGCCGCACCCATCCAAAATTCTTTGCGTTGGATTAAATTACAACAAGCCTTATCCAGTTGCGGGAGCCACATTCGAGGCCGATAATATTGTCATTTTTGGACGCCACGACGACAGCTTTGTTGCCCACTCCCAGCCGCTGGAAATGCCACTTGGGGATGCAGGCCTCAGCTACGATTTTGAAGGTGAGATCGCCGTTGTTATTGGCACGCGCTGTCGCCATGTCGCAAAGGCGACCGCTCTAGAGCATGTGGCTGGATATTCCTGCATGAACGAAGGGTCCGTGCGGAACTGGCAAAAACACTCGATCCATGCAGGAAAAAATTTCCATGCTTCTGGCGCATGGGGCCCTTGGCTAGTGACACCTGATGAAGCTGCCCCGATCGAAGAGATGCGGCTTGTGACGCGCGTTAACGGAACGGTCATGCAAGAGACAACTGCGGCCGAAATGATCCACGATCTGCCAAAGCTAATTTCCTACCTATCGCACATTACCCAGCTGAACCCCGGAGATGTAATCGCCACTGGCTCGCCCGACGGCACAGGCGGAAGCCGCACCCCAAATGTGTTTCTTAAACCCGCCGATGTGGTCGAAGTCGAAGTTTCGACTGTCGGCATACTGAGAAACTCCGTTGCCCACCCCAAGAACTGAGCAAATAAGGACACGCGCGATGCACGCCTCTCTCAAGAAACTCCGCTTTTCTGTAAAACCTATTCCCGTTGAAGGAGACCGCCCCGTAGAACTGGCGCGCACAATGGCCGTTCATCCCCTGACCTATCAGGAGCTGCCCCATGACCCAGAGTATTCGCTATATGCTGGTCGACTTACACCAGAGAAGATGTCAAACGCCTCGCCCGATGAAATGTATTGGAAAACGCGTCAGGAGATCATTCTTCGTCATACCGGCGAACATCCCTATCAGATTTCTGGGCCAGATGCGTTGGCGCTCTTGCAGCGAATATTTCCACGAGATGTGTCTAAGGTCAAAATAGGTCGTTGTTCCTATCAGTTCGCCTGCTACGATGACGGCGGTATGATCACCGACGGCCTGTTACTGCGCGTTGCATCTGATGTCTTCTGGTTTGCACAAGCCGATGGCGATCTCTTCTCATGGTACAAAGCACACGCAATCGGTCTCGATGTCACGATCAGCGATCCTGACATTTGGGTGAGCCAAATTCAGGGACCGCGATCCATGAAACTTTTGGAGCACTTACTCGACAGCGACATGCCAAGCCCATGGCGCTATTTTGATTGGACCGAAGTTTCAATGGCTGGCGAGAAGGTGATCATCAGCCGGACGGGCTTCACTAATGAGTTGGGCTGGGAAATATATTTCCGCCCCGAAAACAACACCGAGATGCTCGGAGACCTAATTCTTGAAGAAGGAGCAAAAATGGGAATGATCCTGACAGCGACGCCTGGCTTTCGTTGCCGTAGGATTGAGGCAGGCTTGCTGTCGGCGGGTCAGGACTTCACGCCAGACACAACGCCTTTCTCAGTTGGCTTGGGCAAGTTTATCGACTTTGAAAGCGGAGATTTTGTCGGTCGCAATGCCCTCATGGTCGCCGATAAAACCTGCCGAAGTTGGGGTATACGAGTGGTGGGCGGCATCGCTCTGCGGGGTCAAACGCTGGAGCTAAACGGCAAGATCATTGGCCGCGTTACATCGAGCACTTGGTCACCTTATCAAATTTGTGGCGTCGGAATTGTCCATCTGACGGGAGCTGACCTTGGACCAGGCGATATCGTCAATGTTCATTGCAATGATGGCAATGTGCACCGCGCAGAGCTGTGCACATTGCCTATGTATGACCCTAAAGGAGAGCTTGTCCGCGGCATCAACACATCTATCCCGCGCGAGCCCAATCCTTGGATTGGCATAGCAAACACCACAAAAATGCTACCTGATATATAGAAACTTAATTTAAATTAAGCTTATCTCCTATTGACTGCACTTCCCCTCTTTAAAATGGCGGATTATGACGTGGCTACGTCCCTCAAAGTAAAAAGCTTTAGAAAAAGTTTGAGAGTATAATTACCTGCTTTACGGGATCAAAGCGCGCCAATAAACAGCCCATAGGCCAAGTATGCAACTTGACTAATTTGAAAAATAAAGTCGCAATTGCGTCTGTACTCAAAAATATCGCATTGTAGTTAGAATGCTTTAAAATAACACATTATAGTTGGCAAACCTCGTCATTGGGTTCTTTTTAGTATACTTTCACGTTGACCTCAGCTAATTTTTAAGCATGATTACAACCTCAATGAGCTGAATGAATGAAGCCTAATAACAAGGTAACAATTTATTTAAAGACTCACGTCGTCACAGGGAGAAAAAGATGACCCAAAAATCAATATCCATGCATCCAGCTGCAGAAATGTATGCTAACGAAGTAAAAGAGGGCAAGCTTGACCGTCGCGAATTTATGTCCCGTGCAAC
>DGNZ01000070.1 GCA_002389175.1 Rhodospirillaceae bacterium UBA4479
ACGGCGGATCGATCCGTGTATATGCGGCACGCAAGGGCACTCAAACCATTCGTCCATCCGTCGCTGAAATGATGACTGCCGAAGATGCCCGCGGCCCCATGCGCGATCAACTGGCCGCGTTCCGCGACCAGGTCGTGAACAGCAAACTCGAGCTCAACAAATTGTTAGCCGACGTCAAAAAAGACGGCAGCCGCGTATTTGGAATCAGCGCCCCGTCGCGCGGCAGTACGTTGTTCAACTACTGCGGAATGGATGATCAGATCATCGACTGCATCGTCGAAATCAAAGGATCGAAAAAAATCGGTAAATATTTACCGGGCACATTAATCCCGGTTGAGGACGAAGCACGGCTGTTCAACGAGCAACCCGAATATGCGTTGCTGTTGGCATGGCATATCGCCGATGACCTGATCCCGAAACTGAAGAAATTCGGCTACAAAGGTAAATTCATCGTGCCGTTGCCGACACCACGTATTGTCTAGGGTTTGGATTTCAATCTGACGGTATCTGGACCACGAAACAGATACGTGGTCGCGAACGCATAGAAGAACCATTCCAGGTAAGCGGGTAGCCAGTTCAACACACGAAACCGGCTTTGGCCTTCACCCTCACCGCGCTCATACCAGTGCACAGCGACCTCGGTAATCGGCCAGCGTAATCGATGGGCTTTGACCAACAATTCAATCCCGTAGGTAAATCCAATAGATGACTCAATTGGGATTTCATCTAGCACACGACGCGAGAACAGTCGGAACCCGTTCGATGGATCATGGGTGGGTAAACAGGCCAGGTGCTTCAAGACAAACGCTGAAGCGCGGACTAAAAATGCTTTCAGCCACGGACAATTGACCATCTTACCACCCGAAATAAATCGACTGGGACAAACGATATCGTGGCCCGCCCGCATCGCATCAACCATGGCATCCAAGCGAGGTGGGTTGTAGTCATCATCGGCGGGAAACATCAGGACCATCGGCGCCGTCGAGTATTCGAAGCCCGAAACCACCGCACCATGCGCACCCTTGCGCGTGTTTTTGACCAGCGTAATATTCAGGCCGTCTTTAGATAAACCATCCAAATGCGGCAGCGTGTCGTCCTCGTCAAAATCGTAGCAAATCAGAATGCGAAAGGGCGTGGAGACATGCGCGTCCAATGCCTTTAGCACACGAACAATATTGGCGCCTTCGTTGTAGACCGGAATGACAATGTCGAGTTCCAGCTGATCATCGTTGCGATTATTTATTGAAAAAATTCCAGACATCGATCACTGGTTTTCCCTGTAAATCGAGACCTTTATACGCCTTGTGCGGCGTGCACAAAACCAGCACATCACTTTGGGCAATCACATCATCAAGCGGCAACAGGTCTGGATCGTTTTTGACGAACGGGTCTGTTGTCAGCGTCCCCTTGGCATGAACGATCAACGCTTTTTTCATTTTATAGCTCAGCGATGACCGCACATCATCAACCTCAGCCTTAAACGCCATGCCAATCAAACCAACGGTCGTGTTCTGAAGATCATATTCGGAACGCAGTTGATCCACCACATAGAGCGCGAGGCCTTCGTTGACCAACATCGCCGAATGCCCCAAGTGGAACTGATTGTTCGCAAACGCGGCCAGTTGCATGGTGTCTTTCAGCAAACACGGCCCCGCCGCAAACCCAGCGCCCGGCACATCGCTAGCACGCGGATAATTGTGGGTCATGCCTTCTAAAATTTTATAATAATCGACGCCTGCTGAATCAGCGATCATGTAGAACTGGTTGGTTATGGCAAACTGCACGTAGCGGTACGCGTTGTTAAACAGCTTCGCGAACTCGGCTTCCATCGGCTTCATTCCGACGATTTCAGGGGCCACCCGTGCGAATAATTCTTTGGCGCGTTCGGCGGATGCTTCATCCGTACCCCCAACGATTTGCGGCATACCATGAAGTTCGCGAATGGTGTAGCCCTGTACAACGCGTTCAGGGCAGAAAGCCACATCCATCTTACAATCGTTCGACATCAGGTAGTTTTTCACCCAATCGGACGTGCCCGGATATAGCGTGGAACGCAGAATCAGCAACTGATCATCGCGGAAATAAGGCCGCAAATCATCCATGCATTGCTTTACCGCACGGTGAACCGGGTTCATGTATTCATCAACAGGTGTGCCGATGGTGACGATGATCATGTCCGCCTTTCCGACGTCTTTATGATCTGAACTCAGAACCAGATTGCCGTTGGCGAGGGTTTTTTTCAAAAGCGGGTCGGCATCGTATTCAAGCGCCGGCAACTCACCGCGACCGATCTGTTCCAAGGCAGCTTCGTTAATATCATAGACCAGGGTCCGCAGGCCTGTATTCGCGAATGCAATCGCCAATGGCAGACCCACATGACCGGCACCACCGACCACACAAAGGTCAACTTTTTCAAGATCATCGATATTATGAGGGGACAAATGACTAACCTTTAACGCCGTAGGTGAACACAAATGCACTGAATCTATTCATGAACCGGGGCCGGAACATGATGCTATCAATGGCGTTGTAAACTGGCAGTAACCAGCGAACAAGTCCGGACTCCACATACGTATAGCTGAGGCCCGACAGATATGTGGTGCCGACGTCAAATCCAACATCTGAAAATGTTTTGGCGATTTCTTCGGAAAGGACCGGGCGTTCGTTTTCTGTCACCCCCTTGGATGAATACATCGGCGATGTGCGATCCCGATACAAATACATAAAGGGGTTTCGTCGGTTCGGGTCGAACGCAACAAATCGGCCACCCGGCTTTAAGATTCGAAAAACCTCGGCAGCACATCGCGATGGGTCCGGCAAATGATGAACTAGGCCGCTCAACACAACTAAATCAAAGGTATCATCAGCAAACGGCAGGGTTTCAACATCACCATTCACAAAATGCGTGTTTGAATAAGTTTCAGCCCCCACCCGAACTAAATTAAATGACAGATCAAGCCCGACACACTTCAATCCACGGTCATGCAATTTATCGGAGAAAACCCCAGATCCACAGCCAAGGTCTGCGGTCTGCATGCCAGGCTTTGCACTACCCAGTTCCATAATCGTATCGATTATTTTAGCGGTGGATGCAGGCGTAAACACATCATACCCATCGCCATCTAATACGACATCGAAGAAGGCGCGCTCTTTTGCTTTATCTTGTTGGCTGGACGTACTCGACATCAATTCATACTAATCGTCTGTCCGGCCATAAACATCATCAAGACGCTCTATGTCATCTTCACCTAGATAATCGCCGGTCTGCACTTCGATCAAATGAAGTTCATCTGTTCCATTATTTGCCAACCGATGATTGGTTCCAACTGGGATGTATACGGATTGATTGGGAAGGAGTTCTAATGTTTCATCACCGCGTTCAATGGTGGCAATCCCCTGCACAATAACCCAATGTTCAGCCCTGTGCTGGTGACGTTGCAGCGACAATTGCCCGCCCGAGCGCACGACAATGCGCTTTACTTTAAAACCGTCTCCGACGTCGATGTTCCGATAATGCCCCCAGGGTCGATATCCAGTCCGCGATGTTGCCACTTCTTCACGACCTGATGCGCGGAGTTTATCAACTAAAGTTCGGAGTTCTTGCGAACGTTCGCGGGGCATCACCAAGACTCCATCGTCACTGGCGACGACAACCAAATTTTCAACACCCATCAGCGCGACCAGTTGGTCGTCAGAATATACGACGCAGTCACGCGTATCTTCAGCAATAAACTCACCAGAAGAGGCATTGCCCGCAGCATCCTTGGGCAAATGCTCCCACAAAGCATCCCATGACCCGATATCGCTCCAATCCATATAGACTGGAACGACAGCGCCTTGGTCTGTTTTTTCCATCACCACGCGATCAAAGGAGTCGCGTGGCACTTCACTGTAGGACGCTTCATCCAATCGCAAAAAATCGAGATCTTTTCGGGCCGCTGACACAGCGTTTTCTGCACTTTTGCGAAAACCAGGGACTGCCACGTCGAACATCTGCAGCGCGGTCTCAGCGCCAATCAGGAACATTCCGCTGTTCCAGAAATAATCCCCGGTGTCGAAGATTTCCTCAGCAATCTCGGGGGATGGCTTCTCAACAAACCGTGCGATGGCGTTCACGCCCGGTGCATCCGCAAGGGGTTCTGCAATTTCTATATAACCATAACCCGAATGCGGACTGGTTGGTTTGATACCAAAGGTTACCACACGGCCCGCATGTGCCGCAGGCACGCCGCGCCCAACCGCTGCATGCAATGCGTCGGTATTGGCGATGACATGATCGGAAGGCACCACGAGCATCATCGCATCTGGGTTTTCCGTGACAATCTGTGCCGCTGCTGATGCGATGGCTGCTGCGGTGTTCCGGGATTCGGGTTCGAGCAGAATACCCGCTACATCAATGTCCGCCTCACGAAGTTGCTCGGCGACAATAAATCGATGATCGTTGTGTGCGATGATCCATGGTCGATCATAGGCCTGCGTATCAAAAAACCGTGCGGCAGTCGAAACAATTAAACTGTCATCACCAACCAAGCTAAGGAACTGTTTAGGGCGTGCTTCACGGGACAGTGGCCATAAGCGCACCCCCATGCCACCGGACAGAATCACCGGAACAACGGTCATATGATCAATCAATCGAATTTGCTATGTCGCAATACATACAAATGGGTAAAACAAACACAAGGAATCATCAAGGCATTCAATCACTTACCCTCGTTTTGGCCAAGGCCAGGATACGATAATTGTTGCGCTGCCATCCGCATTTGATCGCACAAGGTAAGTCGAATTATCGTCAAATGACTGCCCAAGAGCTTCATTAACTTCAGGCGTTACAGAATGGATAAGCACAAGCGTGCCAACCGTTTGCTTCCAGAAGTTAAGGATACCCTGTATAGAATGATCGTGAAAGCTCGACAGATATGGGTAAGAGACATTAAGTGAAGATGTCTCAAACTGCGAAAACAATGCTGACTCACCACTGCCCTCTGGATCAATCAAATATACTTTCTGTCCCCGGTCAACGTGCTCCAGCATTGCCCGTCCGACTGCGCGATAATGATAATACGTTGGATCTACATCAAACCGTAGTTTGTGCGCAGCAAAGAATGGCGCCAAAATCAGCAAAACAAGCGGCAGATAGGACAACCGCTGAAGTTTCAAAGGTTCACCATAAGTGCTCAGAATATTGGCTGCGCCCATAACAAGAACCAACACAGCCAAGCCACCAAGTTGTTGATTGTAACGCCAGAATGATGCCGCAGTCCGTGCCTCGTAAACGCCAAACACCGCTACATAACACAAGAACAAAAAGGTGATATGCCCAGCGAAAATCAAAGCTGCCGCCATCATGAATCTGTTTGCCTGTGTGCGCTGGCGGAAAACCATCAATCCCCACCCAATGGCAATGAGAACGGCCAATAAATAGGCACTCTTCTTCAACAGCACATAACCCATCGTCGTCAAAATCGTAGGGATGAGATCAATATTCCATTCTTCAAATGGCAGGAATGAAAATTCTACACCCGTCAGATTGGCAGAAACATAGGCACGCCAAATTACGTATAAAACAATTCCTGGTGCAGCGATCGCCAATGTCGCTGCGATAACACGCGGGATATGCTTTACACCCGCCGAAACGCCATACGCCCCCAGTCCAATTATGGCTAGCAGGAAAAGTTCCAGCGTCGATTGCTTAAGAGTAACCAGAATTGATAACGTCAATGCGCTGATCATCGCCGCCCGGATGCCGCCTCGAATGTCACCAGCCTCTAACTTACGTAGCGACATGATTCCAAGCACAAAGCCCAACGCTAAGCTGGATGACGTTGCGCTATCGGCATAAGCCGTCAAAATAACCTTTTGCACAAAAGTCGGGTTGATCAAAATCACGGACAAGCCAGCAAGGCCAGCCAGCACCCAGGCGTTCAATGAAATATCCGATATCGTTTTTGATTGAGCCCGCAACGCCCAGCCCAAGGCGACGCGACCAAGTGTCAAAAGCAACAGCACATTAATTAGTGATGATGCTGCCTCAAGATGGAAACCTGCAATACGTGATGCCAGATACCCCAATATCTGCCATCCATATGGATATGCCGGGAAACTGGCTGATGACGGTGGTCGTCCATCGCCCGGGAACATGTCCGTCCGCAAAAGATAAACCTGGCCCGTCAACCAATGTGAAAATTCATCCCACTGCGAACCTTGCATCGCCGAAATCAAAACCAAAAGTGGCGCTGCAAGTATGATCATTCGAAACCAAAGCGGATCGAACAACATGACGCCGCGACGAATGGCGTAGATACTTGATAGCAGCGCAACTGCAGCCAGACCCAAAGCGATGGTCGTAAAGGATAACATCGTGACTGTACCAAGAACGGTATAAGTCGTGACAATGACAGCCCAGCCAATCACGGGGGCGAATACTGTTTCTTCATCCTCTCGAACGAAAAGGTGACCTATCGCTGTCATGCCAATCCATAACAGTGCGACAGCACCCAATGTCCAAAGTTGGCGAGGATCTTCGATGAAATATGAAATGTATTCAGCCATGGGCCGCTGGATGCTCCATTTAAAACGGGTTGCGAATGCTAATTATCAAGACTGTTTAACAAATTTTCGCGCTGTATCAACTACTTGGGGCAGGGCCTTTGGCTTGACGCACGCCGATCAGCAGTATTCCGCCAACGATGAAGAAAATCACGATGGCCGACATGCCCGCGCGCTGACTATCGAATGCGTAAGTCAAGAACCCCACTGCAAGCGGGCCTAGAAACGCCGTCGCCTTGCCGGACAATGCATAAAGGCCAAACATTTCGGTGCGGATATCTTCGGGAGCAATGCGGGCCATCAGGGATCGGCTGGCCGATTGTGCGGGGCCAACAAATATCCCCAGGATGAGCCCAAAAATCCAAAATAGGGTCACGTCCTCAACGATCAAAATTGCCGTGCTCAGCATGATCAGCGCCACCAGCGATATATAAATGACGCGTTTCGATCCCCAACGGTCATCGAACCATGCGAACGCCAACGCGCCCAAACCCGCTGTCACGTTCATACCAATCCCAAATATGATCAGATCTTCAAACGACATTCCAAATGTGCCTGCCGCATAAATACCGCCGAACGCAAACAGCGT
>DGNZ01000206.1 GCA_002389175.1 Rhodospirillaceae bacterium UBA4479
GCGGCATTCCATCTGATGGGTACGGCGCTCTGCCAGTTCGGCGCGTAAATCTACAATCTGCGCACGGTCAGCAGCAACGTCGGGCAATGCAGCGCGTTCTGTGCGCGTTTCTGCCAATTGGCTAGCCGCTTCGGCGATATCCGTTTCAAGTGTGATGATTTGATCGGTAACGGCCGCGATCTTAGAGCTATGTTCCGCCATCCGGGCGCGGATTTGAGCCAATATATTGCGTGCTTCTGTTAAGGCAGCTTCTGATGCACGGACAGCTTCACGGGCGAACCGTTCTGCTTCACTGCATTGTTCCAATTGGGCGCGGGTTTCTTCGAAACGGGCTTCTGCAGCCTTGCGATCTTGGTCGGCAGTGTATACTTGCGCCTCGACATCACGAAGACGGTTACGCTGTTCCAAACGGCGTGCAGCTGCGGTCGGTGCCCCTGCATCTGCGGTAAAGCCATCCCAGCGGCACATCCCGCCATCACGGGTCACCAGACATTGGCCCGCTTTTAATTGGCCCATCAAGGATTTGGCAACCTCGACACTATCAACGACACCAATTTGAGACAGGCGCCGCGCCAGTGCGGTGGGTGCCTGGACCCATTGGCTAAGCGGTGTGGCACCACCTGGGAGTGGCTGAGCATCTGCCATTGGTGGCAGGGCACGCCAGTGGATGGGGGCGGCTTCGTCGATGGGGATTTCGATTTCATCGCCCAGGGCCGCGCCTAAGGCTCCTTCTAGACCAGGCTCAACACTTAACGCATCAATCAATGGCGGGAACATGTCGGGATCGCCGGTATCGAGCAATTTCGACAGGGCGCTTTTTTCAGCTTCTAGTTTTGTTGCTGCGTCGCGTGCGTCGTTCATGACTTGGCGCGTTTCTTCAAGCTTCCCTTGTGCTGCAAGTCTTGCAGCTTCGGCGGCTTGGTTCTCGGCCTCAGCGGTTTCAGCCGTTTCTTGGCGGCTGGCGATGTCGCGTTCCGCATCATGCAGCGCGTCGGCTTCGGGCGCATCGGCACTCAAGCGTGTGTGTTCTTCACGAAGCTCCATCAGCCGTGTTTGCAGACGTTGATGACGATTATCTACTTCTTGTTCTCGGCGCTCCAATGAGCCTCGGCGTGCTTCTGTCTCGGCAACCCGTTCAGTTAGTGTGCTGATCGTGCCTTCGTGAGATGTGACAGCTTCGCTAGCGGTTTTTAAATTATCCGCAGCTTGAGTGCGGGCCTCTTCTTCGCCTTCGCGGGCGTCTTCGATCCGGCCTTGTTCACCACTCAGACGTTCATGAGCGGCATTGGCATCAGATATCAACGTTTCTTCGCGGGTTAAATCGGCGACGGTTTCTTCGATCCGGCGTTGAACATCAGCCGTTTGTGCGGCGATGCGCTTTTCTTCTTCGTCCAGGCCATCTTTGGCAATGATCAGGCGTTGCAAACCGGCTGCGGCTGCGGCTTCAGATTCGCGAAGGGCAGGGACTTCTGCGGCGGCTTCGGCTTGTTCGGTACCAGCTGCGGTGACGGCCAACGCATAGGTATTAACTTCTTTTTCGATTTCCGAAAGCAGCGTGCGAAAGGTTTCGAGCTCTGATTCCGCAGTGGTCCAACGGATATAGAATAACGTGGCCTCAGCGGTGCGGATCAAGTCGGATAAATTCTTATAGCGTGTCGCTTGGCGCGCCTGTTTCTTCAGCGCATTCATTTGCGAATCGAGCGTGATCAGAATGTCATCAAGGCGCTCTAGGTTATTCTCAGCACCGCGGAGCCGCAGTTCGGCTTCATGCCGTCGTGAATGAAGGCCACGGATTCCAGCGGCTTCTTCAAGCAGCATCCGACGATCTGTCGGCTTGGCAGCAATAACTGCACCAATCTTGCCTTGGCTGACCAAAGCGGTAGAGCGAGCACCTGTTGCTTGATCAGCGAACAGCAGTTGTACATCGCGGGCGCGCATGTCTTGCCCGTTGATCTTATATAAAGAGCCTTTTTCGCGCTCAATCCGTCTGGCGATCTCAAGGTCATCTGCTTCGGCGAACTGCGCTGGTCCGCCCTGCGTAGCGTTATCGAGCGTGAGGACAACTTCAGCGACGTTTCTGGACGGTCGGCGGTCAGAACCTGCAAAAATGACATCATCCATCTCGCCACCACGCATTTGCTTGGCGGATGTTTCACCCATTACCCATTTAAGGGCTTCGACAAGGTTCGATTTGCCACACCCATTGGGGCCGACAATGCCGGTCAAACCCATATCGATGTCTAATGTCGTAGGGTCTACAAAAGACTTAAAACCGTTCAGCCGAAGCCGTTTGAAATGCAGCACGCTTGTGCAATCTCCCCAGTTGAAGCCGCAGTTTGAGCCTATGCCCGTAAACGCGACAACCCACTATAGCGCATAATTGTACAGATATGGCGTATAAAATGCCACATCCGCACAATATGTAGGGGAATATACTGATCCGATTCGCACCGAGTCTATCCCTTTCGTCATAATGACTGGGGATAACTCGATGAAATTGTTTAACTCGCGTCGGCGATGGCCTCGTCGATTTCTTTCAATAGAACTTCTAATTTGAGGCCGTCTGCCGACATTTTGCCCGCGACAAAGAGTGTTGGGGTGCCGCTAACGCCCATTTCCTCGCTGGCGTGTTTTGCACTGGCCTGAATGCCCTGCATCAATTCTGAGTCTCTGACGCATTTGTCGACTTCAGATGGACCAATCCCGCCCATACGGGCAACCATGGTCAGCGCCTGAAGTGGCTGCTGCGCGCGTCCCCATTGTTGCTGGGTCGTAAAGAACATATCGACCATGCCAGCATGACGTTCTGGGCCCGCGCAACGTGCGATCATCGCGGCCGCAAGAGCGGCAGAATTTGTTGGAAAATCACGATAGATGAAACGGATCTTGCCCGTTTCAATGTAATCCTTTTTCAAGGTCGGATAGATGTTTTCATGGAAGTACTTGCATGCGGGGCAAGCCAGCGAAGCGTATTCAACAACTTCGACCTTGGCATTTGGATCCCCTTCGACGACTTCCTTTAGGGCTTCTTCGGTTGATACGATAAGTGCCATCGCAGGGGAGACAGACATGCCGAGCGTTAAAGCGACAGCGCTTGTGGTCAAAAGAAGGTTTCTACGTGTGATGTTCATAGCGAGTTTCCTGATGTGTTTTTAAATAAATGATCAATCGACGGCGCGGCGTTGCGCCACATGTTTTCCTAATTGCATAAGCGCGTCACGGATTTCCCCGTCGGCGACCGTTTCTAAGCTTTGCTCAATGGCGATCCGTTTTTCCGCTTCAATCGGTGGTAGGGCAGGGCGCATCTTTTTTTCATCTTTGGGCAACGGACCTTGGATGATTTTTATCCGTCCAACAGCGCGAAAACCAAAGAACCTATTCAATCGTTCTAAAAGCACGGGCTCGAAGTGCATGACTTCAGTCGATAGCGCACCATTTTCAAGCCGTAGATGAAGAGTTCCAGGTTTTTTGCGATCTCTGGGGAAACTGATTTTCTCTGGCAGGCTGTTGCCACCGATGAGTGTCCCCGCAATGGTCGGCCATTCATTTACGATTGACGCATCGACAAACCCGCGTTTGTCCAACGCGCGCTTGGCCAGCCCCGATACCGCTCGTCCAACGGATTGGGTCTTTGCTTTGCGGGTCTCGGTCGCGGATGTGTCACTCATATAATAAGTACCTTATTCGATGGTATCGTATGGTTGTGCCCATTCATGGGCAAGTTAACAGGCCGTAACCTCGCGAAAATGTGTTTTCGTGCACATCCATCATGCTTATGTCTTGGGCATGAATGACGCATCTATGAAAGAACCTAAGGAAATTGACAAGATTAGGGCAGCCGTCTTGTCCTGGTACGATGCAGAACGGCGCGAACTGCCTTGGCGGTCCGCACCTGGGCACGACGCTGATCCTTATGCTGTTTGGATGTCAGAGATTATGTTGCAGCAAACCACTGTTGCGACGGTGAAGGCGTATTTTGAGGCCTTTATGGTGAAATGGCCAACGGTCAGTGATCTTGCGTCAGCAGATTTAGATGATGTTTTGGTCGCTTGGCAGGGGCTGGGGTATTATGCCCGTGCCCGGAACCTCCTCAAATGTGCACGGACTGTTGCCGATACGCATGCTGGGGCGTTCCCAGATACAGTTGATGCGTTGTTAAAGTTGCCAGGCGTAGGGCCGTACACAGCATCGGCTGTTGCGGCCATCGCTTATAATCGTCCAACTGTACCCGTTGACGGCAACATTGAACGTGTTGTTTCGCGGCTATTTAATATTCGAACACCGTTGCCTGGGGCAAAACCTGAAATCCAAACCTGCGCGTCGTTGTTCGCTGACTCCGAACGGCCTGGTGATTTTGCGCAGGCTGTCATGGATATGGGCGCAACGATATGTGTTCCTAAAAATCCTAAATGCATGTTGTGTCCTGTGCAGGAATACTGCGATGGCCGGAAAATGGGTGATCCATCGGTATTGCCAGTTAAAGCGCCGAAGAAAGTTCGACCAGAACGTCGCGCGGCCATGTTTTGGCTGGAAAATGCAAACGGTGCTGTTTTGTTGCGACGCCGAGCAGAAAGTGGATTGTTGGGCGGCATGATGGAATTCCCATCAACGGATTGGCGCGAAGGTGATTGGCCGGACTCTGAAGAATGTGAAAGCGCTGAACCGATCTCAACAGAATGGATATGCTTGCCAGATGAAGCCGTCCACGTATTCACGCACTTTAAATTTCGGATACAGGTTTTTGTCGGCAAGACTGATCGAATAGAAAACACCGACGGCATTTGGGTGCAGCCCCAAGATTTTCCAAATTATGCACTACCGACAGTGATGAAAAAAGTGGTCCGACACGTCGTCACTCATCGAGAGTGATATGTCTACTCGATACCTTTGATAGCGGCTTTTAGCGTCATTACATCGGCGTCGATATTGCGCGCAATGAAACGGGTCAATGCCTGGGCATGCAAAATTGCCTCGCCACGTTTTGGAGACGCCAGGACGCGGTCCAATTCGATCAGGGCATTTTCAATCCGCCGCGCACCGTATTCCGCTGCCCAGTCGCAAAACGCAGACGTCTCTTTTTTGAGCGGATTGATCCGTCCTTCAATTGCCAATTTAACCAAATTGTCGGCGCGATCACGGGGCGAGGGCGATGAAATGTCTAAGCTATCAACTAAAGGGCACCTCTAAAAATAG
>DGNZ01000329.1 GCA_002389175.1 Rhodospirillaceae bacterium UBA4479
CGACCTGTCCAAAACCTTTGTTGCCATCGATGAGCGCGAAGTTGTCGCTGTCGATGAGCACGCTGGCTGACTGACCGAAACTCAGATTGCCGGATTTTTCCCACATCAGATAGCGTGGTATCCGCACGATGCCATGGCTGTCGTGACCGGAAAGGTTCGAATTTACGAGATTGGTGCTGATCGCCTCAGCCTCTTGATGCGTAGCGCCAGCACGGCAAAATATATTGATGCCGAGTTGGACCATGCCGTCTGCGGTCACGCGGGTTGGTATATCTGTCACGGTTTCTGGAGTCCTTCGAGATTAAAGGTCATTTCATCTTTGAGTTCACCTGCGAAGAGGTCGATCACATTTTGTGCGGCCACTTCGGCCATCGCAATTGCAGCAGACATGGCTGCGGCGCCGTTGTGAGGCGTCATCAGAACGTCTTTACGTGCGATCAACGGATGGTCTGCGCGGGGTGGTTCTTCAGACATGACGTCAACGGCGGCAGCGCGGATATGGTCGCTTTCCAGCGCAGCCAGCAAAGCATCTTCGTCAACGATGCCACCGCGCGCACAGTTAATGACAATCGCGCCCGGCGTTAGCGCGGCCAGTTCACGCTTGGAAATCAGATGTCGTGTCGTTTCGTCGAGTGGCACATGCACTGTCAGAAAGTCGGTGCCCGCGAGCTCAGGCCGGAAATCCTCAACCGCGCGGCACCCCATGCTTTCTGCGAGGTCGCGCTCAAGGGCGATATCTGCGACCACGACGTCCATGCCGAATGCTTTGCAAAGCGGTGCGACCAATCGACCGATGCGACCAAAGCCGACGATCAATACCTTGGCACCTTTGAGGTCTTTGGCGCGGTAATCGTTTCGTTCCGCCCAGCGGCCTGCTTTTACGAGATCATCCAAAATACGGAATTCACGTGCAGCTGCAATCATGAAGCCAAGCGTATGTTCTGCGACCGAGCGCGCGTTTGCCCCGGCGGCGATGGCGACCGGGATACCGCGATCTGTCAGATGCGCGACATCAATGTTGTCACATCCGACGCCGTGCCGAGATACGATTTGAAGCGAATTTGCGTGCTGAAGAATATCAATGTCGAGTTTCGCAGATCGTAAAACTATGCCGTGAACGTCTTTGATGGCGGCCGTGAGGGTCTCTCGTTCAATATCTGGGATTCGAACAATCTCAATATCCTTATGGGCGGCAAGGACATCATAGCCCGCTTCGTGCATATGTTCTGTGACAAGGACGCGTTTCATATCAGTCATGTGGGATCCTTACGTCGATGCAGCGTGATCGTCGCCGAAATATTTTTTCTTGGCGAGCGATTGGCTTTCATAAATGGAGCCGGATTTCAGTGGACCTGGGTATGGCAGGCGGATTGGTGCTGCAACAAGCCGGGGCTCAACTGTCGGCTCTCCGGCGATAATGGTGTTGATGTAGTTTTCCCAAGATCCAATGCGATCCATCCCGCGGATATCCCATGCGTCCGCAGCGGCGATTTGAAACAACAGCAACCTTCTGCTTTTGCCGGATGTATTTTTTCCCGAGCCGTGTACCATTCGGACATGGTGAAAACTGCAAGATCCGGCGGTGCCGGTAATTTGCTCGGCACGTGAAAGATCAATGTCACATGCTTCGGGATTCATCGCCCCGATGAAGCGACCATCCTGATGGTGATCAAACGTCGGGCCTTTATGTGATCCGGGGATGCATAGCAGCGGGCCGTTGTTTTCCGTCATGTCATCAAGCATGACACCAACCGCCAGCACATCATCGTTGGTGTGCGGGTAAAACGCCCAATCTTGATGCCATTCAACGGCCGCCCCATAATCAGCAGACTTCAGATTGATCTTCGAGCCATGCATGCGCAGGTTCTTGCCGATCAAAGCCGTCAGCGCCGCAATCAAGCGTGGACGTTTGGCCATCTTGTTAAAAACAGCATGATGCAGGAAAGGTTCCTTAATGCGGCGCACGCGCGGCGTATCCGGCGTGTGGCTAGGTTCCAGATCAATAACATCGGTGTGATCACTGAGACCGTGGGCGCTTTCAATTAATTCGTCCAGGGCGTCCGTCATTTCTTTGATGTCGGCCGGCGAGAAAATATCATCAACGACAACAAAGCCTTTTTCTTTGTATTCGTCTATTTGCGCATCACAGATGACGGGTTGTTTCAGGTTGGTATCCATCGAGGCGGCCTTTCTTTAGATGCGGGTCTGATTAAATTGGTGAACTGAAGTGTTCAGGAAAGTGTGCCCGGATTTCTTCGGTCGCAGAGACGGTTCCTTTGATATGTTCGCGGACGGCGAACTCAGCCGCGTCAGGATCACCTGATGTGATTGCGTCGATAATGGCGTTGTGATCTTTGATGATCGCAGATGCTTTGCCTTTTGTCGGCAAGTGCAAATGGCGGAGACGGTCAAGATGCGCCCGGCGCGCATGAATAATATCCCACAACCCCCCGACACTTGCCATTTCGTACATGCTGCGATGAAATTTACCGTCCGCCTCTGTAAAGGCGGCAAGATCATTTGCTTTCAAGTGTGCAGTTTGATGTTGGACGATGCTGCGTAAATCGATCAATTGTGTTTCGGTAATTTTACCGCAGAGCGCCCGCGCGATTTCGACTTCGACACTGCGCCGCAGAAAGTGGGCCTCGCGCGCCCTTTGAACATCAATATAGGCAACTTCTGTTCGGGACTGCGGAAAGATATCGACCAGTCCTTCTTCCTCAAGCAGCATGAAGGCTTCGCGCACCGGAGTCTGGCTGACACCATACCTTGATGCGATTTCTTTTTTTGACAGCTGAGTGCCGGGCGGCAACGTCAGGTCGATCACCTGTTGCCGAAGCGCAGCATAGATTTGTTGCGTGGCTGACACCCGTTGGCTTTTCGGTTGGGACGTATCGGGTCTCATACTTGTGGAAACTTCGGTTGGCATTTTATGTCTCGTATAACGGGATTTTTACGCTGCTTCACGGATTAATATCTTGACTCTGATACTGATAATTTGGAACATCAGATGTCAACTGATATATCAGTTTGTCAGTTGTAAAAACAATAAAACAAAATAAACAAACGATCAGATTGGGAGATCACTTAAATGTTCAAGAAATCGCTTATTGCCCTGTCGCTTGGGGCGCTTGTGCTGTCGGCTGCACCGGATAGTGCCGATGCCAAAACCTTGAAAGTTCAAGCCAGCTCCAAGGCTGGAGATTGGGCGCACCGATTTATGACCGACAAATGGGCGCCGAAACTTGACGCCATGACCGGCGGTGAAATTAAAATTGATGTATTACCGACGAAAGCCGTCGTGCCGCACCGCGAAACAATCGACGCGGTCGCCAACGGTATTCTTGATGGGGACTTGAACGCTGTTTCATATTTCTCTGGTCGCGATCCGGCATTTGCCATCATCGGCGACCTGATTGCCGGTTACGATACCGTCGACCAAGTTCGGACGTTTTGTGAGTACGGCGGCGGTAAGGAAATACTGCAAAAGCTCTATGACAAATACACCAAAGGTCAGGTGCATGTTGTTGGTTGTGGCCCTTACGCCAAGGAAGCATTTGTCTCAACGGTCCCGATTAGAACCGTTGCCGATTTTGCCGGCGTGAAAGTGCGTTCGCCTGAAGGTCTTGCTGCTGAAGTCTTCAAGCGCGCGGGTGCGTCGCCGGTCTCCTTGCCGTTCTCCGAAGTTTATACAGCGCTTGAGAAGAAAGTTATCGACGCTGCCGATGCATCTGCGCACGTCAACAACAATGCGAGCGGCATGTATAAGGTTGCCAAGTTCCCGATCTATCCCGGCATTCACTCCATGGCTGTTCTGCAGTTCATCGTGAACAAAAAAGTTTGGGACAAGCTCGGCGAAAAAGGTCAGACAGCGCTCGAAGTTTGGTATCAAGCTGCCTACGATGCCATGCGCCGTGAAGCCGACCTTGAAGACCAAGCGGTTGCAGCCGAGCAGCGTGCTGGCAACGATGTGACGGTCATCGATTGGGCGCCTGAAGAACGTGCCAAATTCCGCGAGATTGCAGTTGGTGCCTGGAGCGACTTTGCCGCAAAATCGCCGTTGGCCCAAGAAGCTCTGGACGCACATCTCAAATACATGAAATCCACCGGCTTGCTGAAATAAAACAGCAGACCTGCCGCCGCGCTCCATTCGGGCGCGGCGGCCCTTCTCTATATTTGACGATTTGTTTTCTGTGACCGTTCCGGGGAGGGAACCATGACGGGAATGACAGAGAGGATGGTCGGTGCGCCCGCATTTGATGGGCTTGGCCAATCCGTCGATCACGTCAGCCGGTTCGTTGGACTTGCTGTCGGCAACCTCTATCTGATGGCTGCGTTCTGTACCCTTTGGGAAGTCATTGCGCGCTATGTTTTCAATGCCCCGACGCAATGGGTTTTTGAAGTTGTCATGGTTCTTTGTGCATCCGCATGGATGTTATCGGCCGGTTTCGTGACGCTGCAAAAGCGCCATATCGGGATCACGGTTTTTTATCTGATGGCGTCAGATCGAACCCGCTGGTGGCTCGATTTGTTTGCGATGGTGGTTGGCGTCTTTGCACTCTATATGCTGGTTGCCGATACGATGATTCGGGCCATTGAGAGTATTGACCTTGTGGAGCGCGGTGGAACCGCCTGGAACTCTCCGCTGCCGATGATCCTCAAGACTATTCTTGTCACAGGTCTTTTTATGTATCTCGTGCAGTTGCTGGTAAACCTGAGCCGGCACTTTCGCACACACATGTTGCAGGTCGGCGTCTACGCAGTTTTGGCACTCATTTGTTTGCGATTGATTTTGCAGGGCTTTGCGCATTACGGCGGCTACGACAGCATGTCCGTTGGTCTGGAAGATGCACTCGACGAAATGAGTGGCGCATTTTTTGATCAATTTCATGTTGATCGGGAGAACGTCGGCATTGCGACGATATCCTTTGTGATCGTTGCGGCACTGCTTGCGTTGATGATGACGGGCATGCCGCTTGGTATTGTCACGCTGATCATCTCGGTCATGTGCGCGATTGCGTTTTATGGGTTGCAGGGCATCTATCTGGTTTCCACGAACGCGATGGACTTGTTGGAAAAGTATCCGTTGGTCGCGGTACCGTTTTTCGTTTTGATGGCCTCTATTCTTGAACGCTCTGGCATCGCGCAGGATCTCTTCGATGCGATGTCGATCTTTGCCGGCGGTCTGCGTGGCGGCGTCGCCGTGCAAACCACAGTTGTCGCTGTGATCCTGGCTGCGATGTCGGGTGTCATGGGGGGCGAGATCGTAATGTTGGGTCTCGTCGCGCTGCCACAAATGCTGCGCCTTGGATATGATCGGAAACTTACCATCGGCCTTATCTGTGCGGCCGGCGCGCTGGCGACACTAATTCCCCCGTCCATTGTTATGATTGTCTATGGTCTGAGCGCCAATGTCGGCATTGGCGATCTGTTTTCAGCTGGATTTATTCCAGGTCTGATGCTGGCGACGTTCTATGTGACGTATGTTCTGGCACGCTGTAATATTAATCCGTCACTCGCCCCAACGGCGGCTGAGATCGCTTTAAAAACTGGCGAGACGGCAAAACTCGGCCGTCATCAGATTGTTGCGGTTGGGCTTTGTATCTTATTGATTTTTTGTGTTATGGGGTCAATTTACGGCGGCATCACGAGTGTCACCGAGGCTGCGGCGGTTGGTGTATTCGGCGCAATTTTGGTGGCTGCCGTACGGTTTAAATTCAACTATCCACTTTTGCGCGATTGCCTTGCCAATACGATGGCGGTGGTCGGGACCATTATCTGGTTGATCTTAGGCGCCGTTGCGTTTGTCGGGCTTTATAACCTGATCGGTGGCGCAGACTTTATGCGCGATTTGATCAAAAGCGCAGGCTTCGACGCGCTTGGCACCATTTTTGTGATGATGGCAATCCTGGTTATCCTCGGCACGTTCATGGAGTGGATTGCGATTATCTTTATAACGGTACCGGTTTTCGCGCCAGTTGTTCGAGACCTCGCGCCGGAACTTGGTCTGCAGCCTGAATGGGCAGCCGTTTGGTTCGGCATTTTGTTCGTGATGAATATTCAAATTTACTTCTTATCACCACCATTTGGGCCCGCCTGTTTTTGGCTCAAGTCTGTGGCACCTAAGGACGTCACGTTGCAGGAAATTTTCGTCAGCGTCATTCCGTTTATCGGATTGCAGATCATCGGCATGTTGTTGGTGATGTTCTTCCCGCAGATCGCACTCTGGATGCCGCAGGCGCTGAACTAGGCGCGACGACGCTATTGAATTTTAGGAGCAGCCATATGTCTATGCCCGAAGAACTACACGATGATCTTGAGAAAGAAGGCGTTCATGAAAGTGAATATTACGGCATCTTGCCGGGGATTGGCGGGGGAATTATTGGGTTCTTGCTCATCGCGATTATGTTTGCACTCGCCGACGGATTTGCGTGACGCCGAAGGCAGCCAAGACGATGACAAAAAAGAAAAAATATCAGGACTTTCGGAGTTATCGCTGGTACGGCGTCGACGATCTGCGCGCTTTTGGCCACCGTTCGCGGACCATGCAGATGGGATACGATGCCCAAGATTGGGATGGCAAACCGGTCATCGGCATCATCAATACCTGGTCCGATATCAATCCGTGCCATATTCACTTTAAGGAACGTATCGAGCACGTAAAACGTGGGGTCCTACAGGCCGGTGGATTTCCGATTGAACTGCCGGCGATTTCGTTGTCCGAGCCGATCGTCAAGCCGACAACGATGATGTATCGAAACTTTCTCGCCATGGAAACAGAGGAGCTTTTGCGTTCACATCCTATAGATGCATGCGTCTTGATGGGGGGATGTGATAAGACAACGCCAGGTCTGTTGATGGGGGCAATCTCAATGGATTTGCCGTCGATTTTCTTTCCCGCAGGTCCGATGCTGAGCGGGAACTGGAAAGGGAAGAGCCTCGGTAGTGGGTCGGACACCTGGAAGTATTACGACGACCTTCGGGAGGGCAAAATCTCCAAAGACGATTGGCGAGAAGTTGAGGAAGGCATCGCGCGGTCCTACGGCCACTGCATGACGATGGGCACGGCGTCGACCATGACGTCGATTGCAGAAAGCATGGGATTCGTTCTGCCAGGTGGTGCGTCGATCCCGGCGCCGGACGCCAACCATATACGTCTTGCGACGCATACCGGGCGGCGTATTGTCGAAATGGCGTGGGAAGACCTTAAGCCCAGCGACATACTGACGCGCGCGTCGTTTGAAAACGCGATTGCCGCTGCGATGGCCATGGGTTGTTCGACCAACGCGATCGTCCATGTGGTCGCTATGGGTCGGCGTGCCGGGTTCGATATCAGCTTAGATGACTTTGATAAAATTGGCCGCACGGTCCCCGTGATCGCCAACATTCGCCCGAACGGTAATGCGTATTTGATGGAAGACTTCTATTACGCTGGCGGCATCAAAGCGATGCTGAAGCGGATTGAAAAGCATCTCGATGGAAATGCGCAAACCGTCAACGGCAAGACCATCGGTCAGAATATCGAGAACGCTGAAGTTTATAACGATGATGTGATCCGCACACTTGATAATCCGATTTATCCATCCGGCGCGTTGGTTGTGCTTAAGGGTAATCTGGCACCTGATGGGTGCGTTATGAAGGTGTCGGCGATGGATAGCCGGTTTTTAAAACATACCGGGCCAGCCTTGGTGTTTGATGACTATCCGTCCATGAAAGCGGCGATCAACGACGAAGAAATTGATGCAACTGCAGATACCGTGCTGATCCTTCGTAATGCCGGCCCTAAAGGGGGAC
>DGNZ01000366.1 GCA_002389175.1 Rhodospirillaceae bacterium UBA4479
GAATACACGCACCTTCTCCGAAGCAGGAGATTGAGGGTAATGATGAATGATAGGCGTGGTTGTCATTTGGGCGCTCAACACTAAATTTAAGAAGTCGGGTTATAGAGACAGTGCGACGATTTAAGCAAGCCAACTCACAAAACAGAAAATAGGATTATCCCAATGAATGAACGAAAGCGCGCAGCCCTTATTACTGGAAGTGGCCGAAACATTGGGCGAGCGGCAGCTCTCGCACTCGCTGGGATGGGAATGAACATCACCTTGAACGGATCAAAAAACCGTGAGGCATGCGAAATCGTCGCGAAAGAGGCCGAAGCGCTCGGCGTAAACGCGATCGTTGCCATGGGTGATGTCGGTTCGACATCAGATATTGAAACTATCGTAAAATCAGCAAACGAGGCTTTTGGAGGCGTAGACGTATTGGTAAACAATGCCGCTGTCCGTCCAACCAGTCCATTTTTGGAAACTGATGAAGATGAATGGGAACGTATCCTCAATATTGATTTTCATTCGTCACGGCGGCTATCAAAAGCCGTCCTTCCACACATGATCAAACAAGGTTGGGGACGGATCATCAACTTTGCCGGCATGAATGCCATTCATGGCTATAACGGGCGCGCCCCTGTCAGCGTATCCAAGCACGCATCATGGGGCTTAACGAAATCGCTCGCCAAGGAATTTGGCGGCAAAGGTGTAACGACTAACATCATATCGCCTGGCCCGATCCGTCCGGACGAAGCCGAACCAGAAATGCGCGAACATATCGAAAGCATGGTCGGACGTGTTCCAGTTGGCCGTTTAGGCGAAGCTGATGAAATTGCCGCTATGGTCGCATTGCTGGCATCACAGAATGGCGCGTTCATCAACGGCCAATTGTTACAAGTGAATGGCGGGGCCGAGACTTAAGTCAAGCCTGAGTAAGATTTAGATCAACACTCTGTCACGTTGACCGCCAGACCGCCCTGCGAGGTCTCTTTGTATTTGGAGAGCATATCGACACCGGTCTGGCGCATGGTTTCAATCGCGCTATCCAAGGGTACAAAGTGCGTGCCATTGCCCCGCATGGCGAGGGATGCAGCGTTAACGGCCTTCACGGCACCCATGGCATTTCGCTCAATACACGGCACTTGGACCAATCCTCCGACGGGATCGCAGGTCATCCCTAAATGATGCTCAATGGCGATCTCGGCTGCATTTTCGATCTGCTCATTCGTGCCACCCAAAACAGCACATAATCCAGCGGCTGCCATCGCAGCGGCTGACCCGACCTCACCCTGACATCCGACTTCCGCACCCGAGATTGACGCCCGTGTCTTGATGATGCCACCAATCGCGGCTGCGGTGAGCAGGAACTCTTCTACGCATTCTTCAGATGCCCCCGGACAAAATTCTAAATAATAACGGAGGGTCGCCGGGATCACACCTGCGGCGCCGTTCGTCGGCGCCGTTACGACGCGTCCACCTGCTGCATTTTCTTCGTTTACCGCCATCGCATAAAGACTGATCCAATCCATTACCGAGTGTGCGTACTTCACATTCCGTGTCTCTTCGGCATGCATTGAGTCGGCTATTTGCTTGGCCCGGCGCTTGATCTTAAGCCCTCCAGGCAATTGCCCCTCAGTTGTCATGCCACGATCCATGCAATCCTTCATCACAGCCCAGATGCCCGCGAGAGTCTTGTTAAGGTCTGTTTCCGACACATGAGACGACTCGTTTCGCCGCTTCATTTCAGCAATTGATTTACCACTGGCACGCCCCATTTCCAGCATTTCCGCGGCACTTCTGAATGGATACGGGACATCGGGATACCGCACACCCTCCTCGCCAAAATCAGCAATTTCATCACGGGTAACGACAAAACCACCACCGACTGAGAAATATGTCTCAGTTGCGAGAATATCCCCCGCTTGATCGCGGGCTTCTGCGGTTAAGCCATTGGTATGTTCTGGCAAAGGATCACCAAATTCAAAAACGATATCAATATCAAACTGAAATGGAATTTCATGAGTGCCGCCTAGTTTGATCAAACCACCAGCAATCACATCTTCAACTAATTTTGACACATCTTCTGGATCAATTTTATTGGGACGTTCCCCGAGCAATCCCAATACCAATGCTCGATCAGTGCCATGGCCTTTGCCAGTATAGGCAAGCGATCCATACAACGTGACTGTTACCCCAGCGACGGCATTTAGTTTATCCTCAGACTTGAGAGCCTCAATAAAGCTATTCATGGCCGACATGGGCCCCACGGTATGAGAACTTGACGGGCCAATGCCAATTTTAAATAGGTCCGCAACACTGAGAAACATTAGATGATCCTTTTGATAAGTTGCAGGAAGTCTAGGGCATATCGAACAGCCTGAGAACCGTAGCTCGACATTGCATGTCTTGGTCGCGACATAAATCTCCTTCATTGCGTTCCAAATTTATTGATTGCTCATCTCAGTTTCAGAAATTGAGACATTTCACAGCCAATCAGCTTAGACATCATAGGTCCTGGTTTGTATGATGGTGTATCTGTAATTATCACCTTGAATTCGGAGTTCATTTCGATGATCCCTATTTCTGTCGTCAAGGAGACCGCGCTGACCCTTATGGATAAGGCGGCGATCGATATACCCGACGACTATTTAACAGGCCTAAAAAAGGCTGCGGACGAAGAAGACGGCGATTTATCGTCGTTTGTGCTTCACGCCATGCTCGAAAATTACGCAGCAGCCAAAGAAGACCGTCGTGCGATGTGTGCCGATACCGGCGTACCACGTTGGTACGTGAAATTTGGGAACGAGGCCCAAGTTCAGGGCGGAGCAATCGCTATCGAAGAAGCTTTACGCGGGGCCACTGCCGAGGCGACCGACGGTGTTCCGTTGCGGCCAAACCGTGTTCATCCGTTGTGGCGCACAGATCACAATAACAATGTCGGTCTGAATGCGCCTGAGATTGAGTATTCATTTGAGCCCGATGCCGATTGGGTCGATATCACGACTGTTCACAAGGGTGGATTGTTCGGATCAGACTACCGGATGCTATTTCCTGGCGACGGTATAGATGGGATTAAGCGGTTCTTTCTCGATTGCTTGGTTGCCTTTGGCAAACGCGGCCTCGCCTGCCAGCCAGCGATCATCGGTGTTGGACTTGGTGGCTCTAAAGACACCACCATGGTCTTGGGTAAACAGGCTGCATGTCTGCGCACTGTCGGGGATCGCAATCCTGACCCCAAGGTCGCTGCACTTGAATTGGAATTAAAAGAACTCGGCAATTCCATCGGCATGGGGGCCATGGGTTTTGTTGGCAAATCCATGGTCATCGATTGCCATATTGAATGCGGATATTGCCACACGGGCGGTATGCCGATCAGTGTTCATGCTTTTTGTTTGTCATCGCGGCGCGCTGTTGCACGCGTATACGCCGACGGACGTGTTAAATTTCGCACCGATCCGTCCTGGTTCACACCTTACATGAGACGGGAGACAATCGGATGGGAACCGGAAGCCTTAAGAAAATCAATCTAAACGTTCCCGTTACGACGGAGCAGTTAAAGGACGTTGAGATTGGCGATATCGTTTATCTGTCTGGTGTTGTCTACACGGCGCGCGAAGGCGTGTATAAGCGTATTCTTGAAGATGGCGAGAGTCTGCCGGATAATCTGGCGCAAATATCAAACGCCAACTTCCATTGCTCTCCTGCGGCCAGACAAAACCCAGACGGTTCGTTCACAATTGGTGCGATGACCGGCACAGCGTCATTTCGCTTTTCGAAGTGGTTGGATCAATGGTTCGACGTGTCTGGGGCTAAAATCATCATCGGCAAAGGCGGCATGACGTCTGAAGACTACAAAAAGTACTTCGTACCGCACGGCGCGATTTACCTGACCACCGTCGGATACGGCACCGGTGCCCTTCTGGGGCGAGGCATCAAAGGAATTCGCGACGTTCATTGGTTCGACGAACTGGGCATCGCCCAAGCCATGTGGATGGTTGAGGTTGAAAACTTCGGCCCCTTCATCGCCGATAGCGATCTTCAAGGGAATTCCTTGTTTGAGCGAGAAACCGCCAAGGTCAACGCGGGCCTAGAGAAATTATACGAAGGCACCAAACCACCTGCCCTACATCGGTTCGGTGAAACCGATGATCGCGAAGACGAGGTTATTTAAGGCTTCGTCGTATAGTCCTTACCTGGTCGTGATTTATAGGTTGGCAACGATAAGCCTTTGATGATCCCAAGCCCACGCGAAATAAACCCAACCGCGATCCCACCTGCTGCGGCCATCTCTAACGACAACCCTAGCGAGCTCAGCCCTATATGAGTTGCTGCGGCGAGCGCCGCACATGTCGCATAAATCTCTTTACCCAAAATCAATGGTGTCTCGTTGCAAATCACATCTCGGATCAGGCCGCCAAATGTTGCCGTCATCACACCCATCACAATGGCAACAAGCGTGCCTGCACCACTCAGCATTGCCAGTTCGGCGCCCATGACGCCATACAATGAAATCCCAAGAGCATCCGCCCACAGCAACGCGCTATAACGTTTTTGAATAATGTTGGCAGAGAAAAATACAACAAGTGCCACCGCTAAGCATATAGCAACAGGTAATGGATCAGATATCCAAAACACATGACGGTCCAGCAATAGATCTCGCAGTGTGCCACCCCCAACACCCGTCAGGCTGGCCATCAACCCAAAGCCAACCAAATCCATTTCCTTGCGGCTGGCGACCAACGCACCAGATATCGCAAAGACAATCACTCCCATGATGTCGAGGGTTGAAATCAACGTGAACATATTTTCCCTACCCAGGTTTTGATGCGCGCACTATGTCACATTCACCCGCTAGATCACCATGCAAAGTCGCAAAGCATCGTAAATTGCCGCGTGAATATTGCGACTGGAAACCGCATCACCAATTCGAAACAACTGGAACGTACCATCTGGATTGGTTTTAACTTGTTGGGGGGCACCGTTTTTTAGTGCGGGGACGTCAATAGCACCCAGATTGAGGCTGCTAGGTTTAAGATCAAAATACAAATCATCCATCGGCAAGGTGCCATGCTCTATGATAACCTGATCGACCAAGCGATCCTCGGTTTTGGATGAATAATCAGATCCAATTTCAGCGATCAACTGATTGCCGTCTTTGCGGATGCCAACCAGCCGTTTGTTAATCGTGATCCGAACGCCATGCTCATCAAAGCATTCTGCATACTTGGCATGATTGAGCCCGCCGATATCTGCAGCAAAATATCGCTCAGGAGTGACGATTTCCAATTCGCTTCCCGCTAATGCGATGGCTTCAGCCCCGGCTAAACCTGGGTGTGCTGCGTTGTCGTCAAACAAAAGTACTCGTCCCGCAGGTGCCACGTCACCTGATAGAATATCCCAAGTGGAAGCGGCATGCGCCGCCCCCGGCACTATATCCGTATTGGGAAGTCCCCCTGTCGCCACAATGACCACATCTGCAGACAGTGCCATGATGTCATCAGCCTCGACATATTGATTGAAATGGAAATTGACGCCGCCCTTTTCACACTGTGCGATCCGCCAATCGACAATTCCTATCAGTTCCGATCGGCGTTTAACCCGAGCCGCCAACAAAATCTGACCACCTGCCTGTGGTGCGGCCTCAAACACATCAACTTGATGGCCTCGTGCTGCCAGCACCCGTGCGGCTTCTAACCCTGCAGGACCTGCGCCAATGACAACGCATTTGTTCTTCTCACCCTCACTAACAGGTACAACATGCGGGATAGTGGCTTCTCGCCCTGTCGCAGGGTTGTGAATGCAAAGCG
>DGNZ01000201.1 GCA_002389175.1 Rhodospirillaceae bacterium UBA4479
CGGTGCGAGAAAAACACCCCGAGATTCGGGCAATCATCAATTTAGCAGCCCAGGCGGGTGTGCGATATTCACTTGATAATCCACATGCTTATACACGCTCGAATATCGAAGGGCATTTGGTGATGCTTGAGATGGCGCGTGCATTGCCGAATTTTGAGCATTTCGTCTACGCGTCATCATCCTCTGTATATGGGGCTAACACTGAATTACCCTTCACCGTCGAAGAGCGGGTCGATCAGCCTGTATCGCTCTATGCCGCCACCAAGCGCGCGGGTGAGTTGATGACGCATTGCTATACGCGGCTTTATGGTATCCCGAGCACAGGCCTTCGGTTCTTTACGGTGTATGGTCCGTGGGGACGCCCCGATATGGCTGCATGGATTTTCACCAAGAAGATTCTGGCAGGAGAGCCTATTGAAGTCTTCAACCGAGGCGACATGCGCCGCGATTTCACATTCATTGCGGATATTGTGCAGGGTGTATTGGCTGCGCTTGACCACCCGCCGAGCGGCGATATCCCAGAACGTGTCTTTAACCTGGGCAACCACAAATCTGAAAAGCTGACGGATTTCATCGATATTTTGCAAGACGCCATTGGCATCAAAGCCGAGGTTATCCTGAAACCCATGCAGATGGGCGATGTTCAGGAAACCTATGCTGATATTACGGCGAGCCAGCGTGAACTTGGATTCCAACCGACAACGTCGATCAAAGACGGTATCCCGCAGTTCATCGACTGGTACCGTTGGTACCATGGCAACGCCTAAACCCTCAAATAATGGCTATGGGCCGATCCGGCCCCGACATGTTCTGATGCTGCTGACCCTGGCGACCGTCTGGGGTACATC
The DNA here is from genome assembly GCA_002389175.1 of Rhodospirillaceae bacterium UBA4479. Lineage (GTDB taxonomy): Bacteria > Pseudomonadota > Alphaproteobacteria > Rhodospirillales > Casp-alpha2 > UBA4479. The sequence continues at coordinate 849 of DGNZ01000201.1, forward strand.
ATTCATGGTGATCAAAATCGGCGTGGGGCATGTTTCAGCCCTGGAATTAACAGCGATGCGATTGCTGGTTGCTGCCGTGGCAATGATTCTATGTGCGATTGTCCTTAGAAGTGCACTGCCAAAAGATAAATTGACCTGGGCGTATTGCTTTGCGTTGGCAATGTTTGGCAACAGTCTGCCGTTCTTTTTAATCAGTTGGGGCGAAGAGGAAATCCCAAGCGGTTTGGCCGCCATTTTGATGGCGGTAATGCCGCTGACGACGCTGGTCTTGGCGCACTTCTTTAGTACAGGGGATCGACTTAGCCCCCGCAAATTGCTGGGAATCGGTTTGGGCTTTGTAGGTGTTATCGTATTGGTCGGTCCGGGGGTCCTTGGCGGTTTAGGCGATCAAGTCATACGGCAATTGGCCACGGCGGGTGGTGCTATTTGCTATGCGATATCTGTGATCATCGCACAGCGTATGCCAAGGACGCCGATGATCGGTCGAGCGGCACTGGTGTTGATATTCTCGGTCATCCAAACGGTGCCTTTGTCGCTCTATTTATCTGGCGGTGGTTTGCCAGAAATGAATGTGGAAACCATCTGGCCTGCTGTGTACCTTGGAATATTTCCGACTGCGCTGGCGACATTGGTGTTGTTTAAACTACTCACCGAGCGCGAGGCATCATTTGTTGCTTTCCAAAATTATCTGGTGCCTGTGTTCGGTGTGTTGTGGGGCGCTTTGCTCCTCAGTGAGCAGGTTACGCCACAAGCACTGATGGCGCTTGGATTGATTCTGTGCGGGATATTCGTCGCCAATACGAAACGCAAACGTCAGATATAAACACCGCTGGGCAGCACACGTTTGCGAATGTGATCACTCATACAGCGTGCCGCGTCGTTGCCGTCTTCCAGATTTTCAAATAACCGGACTTCACTTCTTGGTAAGGGCGGCAAACCCCATTCCGGTGCGATGGGGCGCATACTTGGGCGGATCGCCGAGCGGGGCAGAGCGGTAATACCAAATCCCGCAGATACAGCCGCCTGTAGGCCGACATTCACTTCGCTGGTGCCAACGATCTGCCAACGTTTACCAATCTGGTCGAGCTTTGTCGTCATCGCATAGCGAATCAGACACGGCACGGGTGAAGCCAGCAATGGGATCGGGTCGCGCCGCAGAATATCGTTGGCCGACGGGCCGTCCGTCACCACCCAAATAATATCCTCGCACCATATTGTGTCGCCGTTGCGTTCGTTCTCTTCGACCTTGGCCAGCACCACATCGTAATCACGCTCAGAGAATCTATCGCGCAATGATTTCGATGTATCGACGCCAATTTCGATATGCACGTCGGGGTGTGTGTATTGAAAACTGCCCAGCACGTTCGCTAAATGCGTGGCCGCGAATTCTTCGGTACAACCCAACCGCACGCGCCCTGATACAGAGGGGCTGGATAGAAGCTCAACCGCGCGGTCGTGCATGTCGACAATGCGCTCGGCTTCGGGCAAAAAGCGTGCACCTTCATCGGTCAGTCTGATCTTGCGGCCGCTACGGTCAAATAGTTGGCGGTTTAAGGCGGTTTCCAAACGCTTGATTTGCAGGCTTATCGTCGATTGTGACCGATTAAGCATCGATCCCGTCTTGGTAAAACTGCGTGTTTGCGCGACAGTGGAAAACGCACGGAGCTGATCAATATCGAGGTTTAGTGGCATATCTATGAATTTCAAATATTAATGACAGGTATTTCATCTATTCATTTCCTAAATGATA
>DGNZ01000017.1 GCA_002389175.1 Rhodospirillaceae bacterium UBA4479
GACCTCAATTGGCATTGAAGAGCCTGAACTGTTCAGCGAACCGGGCGTCTTCATTGTTCGCCCTGATGGAACCCTCTACTATGGTTCCACGCAGACCATGCCCTTTGCGCGTCCGCAGTTCCAAGACTTGCTGGGGGCCATCGACTTTGCCGTGGCTAAGGACTACCCGGCGCGAGGCGAATACACCGGCACACTTTAAACAGAAACGAATTCATCCATGAAAATCCTGATCCTGGGCGCCGGCGGTATAGGCGGCTATTTCGGTGCTCACCTCATGCAGGCTGGCGCAGACATCACCTATCTGGTACGTCAAAAGCGAAAAGCGCTGATCGATGCACAAGGACTACGAATTGAGACCCCACGGGAGGCATTCGCAGTGCAGCCAAGAACCCTCATCGCAGAGCAGATCCAGCCCGATTACGATCTCATAATCTTGGCATCGAAGGCCTATGACCTCGATGACGCCTTGTACTCATTAAGAGGCGCTTTGGGCAGAGGTACGGTTCTGCCCTTTTTAAACGGACTGGATCACCTGGGCAAACTGGATGCCCTGCTCGGCAAAGAACGGGTAATGGGTGGCGTGGCCCACATCGCTGCCACGATCACCCCCGAAGGCGCCATCCGCCAACTGACCGAAATGCATCGCCTGACCGTCGGTGCTCGAAACCCATCGCACCAAAAACTTGCCTCTGAGTTCATCGAACTGTGCAAGCAGGCCTCTTTCGACAGCGTCTTTGCTGAGGACATTGAACAAGTGCTCTGGGACAAGTGGGTCTTCCTTGCAACTCTGGCAGGAATGACCACGCTGTGTCGTGGCTCGGTCGGAGACATCGTGACAACAACTTATGGCAAGGCCACAACGGTGCACATGTATGAAGAATGTTGCCGAGTGGCCCATGCGTCAGGCCACTCCATCAGTACAGGGGTTTCTGCTAAGGCGCTTGAGATGCTCACAGCGTCTGTATCAACATTAACGGCATCGATGCTCAGAGATTTGATGGATGGTCAGCCAACCGAGCACGATCACATATTGGGTGCCATGATTCGCCGAGGTCAAGGTCTTGCCTGCCCAACACCGCTTTTGGAAGTGGCGTTTACGAACTTGGCGATTCAAGCTGGTCGTATGGCTTCCAATTGAGTGCATTCGAATCCCTAGCGCCTTCAACGGTAAGCAGCCTAGCTCGAGGCACACAGTCCTAAAAAACAAGGCCCCTTGAGGGGCCTTGCATCAACTGGAGGACTGATCAGCTACCAATAACTCCACCGTCGTCTTTAGTGATGACCACTGTAGCGCTGCGCGGTATCGCATCACCACCATCTGGCCAGTGACTATTGCCACGCTCCCCAGGATGTTGCACGTTTATGAACAGCGTCTTTTGATCTGGGGTGAATGTCAATCCTGTAATTTCACACTCTTTGGGACCGACTAAGAAACGGCGAATTTCCTTTGTCTTCGGATCAGCGCATAGCATTTGGTTATTACCCATACCTGCATAGACCTTCGTATTCGAATAATTGCCATCCGTCTGAATCCATAATCGACCCGCCTTATCAAAGCCTAGTCCATCAGGACTGTTGAACATGTTGTCAGCAGTCACGTTAGGCGAGCCCGCCTTCAGATCGCCCTTGGCATTCAAAGCTGGATTACCTGCCAACACGAACAAATCCCAGTCAAAACGCAGTGCAGCTGCATCACCACCTGCCTCGCGCCAGCGAACGATCTGACCGTAGACATTGTCAGCACGAGGATTTACCGCATCCTCCTGTCCAGATTTACGCCTGGAGTTGTTTGTAAGCGTAGCGTATACCTCCTGCGTAGTCGGGTGAACTGTTATCCACTCTGGTCTATCCATTTTGGTGGCGCCAACAGCGTCCGCTGCGAGACGAGCATGGACTAATACGTCCGCTAAGTCCTTAAAACCTGCAGCAACGACTTTGGGGTTACTCATAGACAGCTCTATCCACTGTCCATCGCCCATCCCTTCCCCTTGTGCTGTCTTTGCGGAGAACTGCGCCACGTACAAAGTCCCAGAATCTAGCAAGTCCATGTTGTTTGCACGATCACCCTCACGATATTTACCTGCAGAGACGAATTTGTAGATGTAGTCGAATCGCTCATCATCACCCATGTAAATGACCACTCGCCTATCTTTGGAGATCGCGTAAGCAGCGTTCTCGTGTTTGAAGCGTCCCAGCGCAGTGCGTTTTTTCGGTGCAGATTCTGGGTTGTAGGGATCTATCTCGACGATCCAACCAAAACGGTTTGATTCGTTGGGTTCCTTTTTGTAATCAAACCGGTCGTGGAACGCCTCCCAGCCGTATCCGGTTGCGCCCTTCGCAAGCCCGTAGCGCTTTTGCGCAGGTGTACGCTCATCACCTTGGCTCAGCCGCGTACCGAAATTATTGTTCCAGTTTTCCTCGCAGGTGAGATAGGTTCCCCAAGGGGTGTAACCATTACCGCAATTATTGATCGTCCCAAGTACACGTGTACCCGTTGGATCAGCTTTAGTTTTAAGCAAATCATGGCCAGCAGCTGGACCCGTCATAACCATGGCAGAACCAGACGTCATGCGGCGGTTGTACTTTGAATCTTTTACAAGTGCCCAATCACCGGCAGCTCGACGGACATGTAACACAGAGCAGCCCCAAGCATTTATGGCCTTGTCTACCTGCTCCACAGTTTTCGCGACAACCGGTGATTTCCCAAAGAGCGTGAGGTACTGGTCGTAGCCATCACCCACGGTCGTGCTGTACTCGTGATTCATTACCAAAAGACCTTCACGTGAACTGTTATCCAACGGAAAAAAGTGAATGCCGTCGTGGTTATCGCCAACTTGGCGTGCTTGGTCTTGGGCACTCTCGCTACCGTCACCCCGCCACTGACTTCCTGGTCCGCTACTAAATATTGGCGTGCCCCAGGGAACAAAGGAGCGAGCTGTGTAGCCAGGGGCGATATGTATGGCGTCATCGGTTGCGATGGAGATCGCTTGAAAGCCGATTAAGTTCGTTGGAGAAAGTGCTTGAGCTGCACGCGCGACGCCACTTGATAAAAATGCGACTGCAGCCGCACTTCCACCTGACTTCAACAAAAATTTGCGCCGGCTCAGGAGATGCTTAACGACATCATCCAAACAAGGATTCTCACTTTCATTATTGGGTGAACTGTCGTGAAAAATAGGGTTTCCCATGATCATTTTCCTTTCGGTTGAAAGCTTAAAAAGTTTGCTCACCACATCGATTCGGCAAAAAAAGGACGCAATGTGCTCGGTATTACTAGAGTTCAAAAGCGCACCGCTGGATGTTTCCAAGCGTCTACGCAAGTGAAATGTAGATAACTTGTATGACGGTTTTATGACCGCCACAG
>DGNZ01000073.1 GCA_002389175.1 Rhodospirillaceae bacterium UBA4479
GGGCAAGCTCCATGCCATCATCGGACCAAACGGTGCAGGCAAAACCACTTTCTTCAATGTCATCACGGGCACGCTGCCAGTCAGTGGTGGTCGTATTAAATTCCTTGGCGACGACATTACGGATGATGCGGTTCACCAAATCAGCCATCGTGGACTGGCACGCACACTGCAAATCAAAAGCGTGTTCGGCAACATGACCGTGCGCGAAAATTTATGGATCGCTGCGCAGTCACGCGACGGCGTGTTCTCAGTATTTAAGAGCTGGAAGAAATGCACGCGCGCCGCCGAGAAGGCCGATGCGGTTTGTGAACAACTTGGCCTGACATCGTTGGCCGATCAAATGGCATCTAATCTTTCGTACGGTGACGTGGCCTTGTTAGAGATCGGCTTGGCACTTGCGACGGATCCTAAGCTGCTTTTGTTGGATGAGCCAATCTGCGGCATGGGTCCTGCAGAGACGGAACAAACCGTCGCCAAGATTCAAGAAATATCGAAACACATCAACATCATTATCATCGAACATGACATCGAAGTCGTCTTTAAGATCGCTGACGAAATCACCGTGATGGCGAATGGTGCCGTCCTCGCCCAAGGCAAGCCAAAGGACATTGCAGAAAACCCTGACGTTCGCACTGCCTATCTTGGAGATGATGACGATGATTGAACTTCGTGATCTAAATGCCCATTACGGAAAGGTTCACGTCTTACGTGGCGTTAACCTGAACGTTCAACCTGGCGAAGCCGTTGCGCTATTGGGGCGTAATGGTGTCGGCAAGACAACAACCCTAAAGACAATCATGGGGCTGGTGCCACCTACGGGGGGGGCGGTCACATTTAATGGTCAAGAAATTTCAAGCATGCAGCCACACCAAGTACCAGGAACAGGTATTGGTTATGTGCCACAAGGGCGCGGTATCTTTCCAATCCTCAGCGTTGAAGAAAATCTGTTCATCGGTGTATCCAAGCGTCCACCGCAATCCATCATAGATTATGTCTTCGACCGGTTCCCTCGTTTACACGAACGTCTGAAGCAACCGGGCGGCACGTTGTCTGGTGGCGAACAACAGATGCTGGCAATTGCTAGATGCCTAGTCATGCAGCCAAAGTTGATAATTCTAGACGAGCCGACCGAAGGTATCATGCCTATTCTGGTCAAAGAAATTCGACGCGAAATAGAAGCGGTCCGAGAGACCGGTGTCTCAATTTTGTTGGTCGAGCAAAATATTAAAACGGCACTTCGGCTGTGCACCCGTGTGTACTTGATGGAAAAAGGCCAGGTCGTACACGAGGCAACCGCCGAAGATTTGAAGAACGATAAAGATACGCTGCATCGCTATTTGGGAGTCGACGTTTAGGCGCAGAAGGCGCTGGTCGCATAATTGTTTCACAAAGGAGAATGAAAGATGAAATCCTCGAAAAAAAATGACACAAAGAAAATTGTACAAGGCACATCTCGCCGATCATTTTTGCAAACCGCCATGGCCGGTGGTGCGCTTGCCTCAACCGCATATCTTGGCCTGACACGTGATGTTTTTGCCAAAGAAACCGGGCCCATCGTCATTGGCCATCATGCCGAATTGACGGGTGGATTCTCGTCCTGGGGCTATTGGCATGATAAGTGCGCCCAAGCTGCAGTTAAGCTCATCAACGAAGGCGGCGGCATTGCAGGACGCGAGTTAAAGCTCGAGACTGAGGATACAGAATCAAACCCTGCCATTGGTGCCCGTAAGCTTCGTGCGTTAATCCAACGCCGAAAAGCATCTTTTGTGGTTGGCTCTGTCCACTCTGGGATCATGCTGGCATCGATCCCCGTTGCGACCGAATTGAAAACACCTTATTTCTCGGCTGGCGAAGCAACCGAAGCTACCGGCTCCAAGGGGTCGCGCTATAGCTTCCGGACCGGAACCGACACCTATGCACTGGCTGCTGCTGGTGCACCATGGGCGGTCGAGAATCTGGGTAAAAACTGGACAATGATCTTTCCCGATTACGCTTGGGGCCACAGCCATCACCAAGAACACACAAAGCTGATCGAAGCGATGGGCGGCATCGTGAACGATCCAATCGCTGTGCCATTGGGAACTAAAGATTTGGTGCCGTATCTTGCGAAAATTCCTGAAGAAACCGAAGTCTTGTTCTCGGTTTTCTTTGGCGCACTTTCCGTTGCTTTCTATTCTCAATCCAAATCGATGCGCTTAGACGAGAAGATGAAAATGTACTCTGTCAGTGGCACGATCGAAGCGGTTGATCCACGTGATATCGGCGGTGCAGCCGAGGGTGTTCACTTCCTTGAGAACTTCCCAAGACCCCTTGAGTACAAAAATGACGAGTATCACAAACATTTTATCGAAATGATGAACATAGATCCGGTACACGCTGAAGAAATTGGATCTGACCGAATTATGGCAAAAAGCCATGCGTGGCAGAGCTATGAGAACTTCTTTGCACTTAAGTCAGCCATCGAAGCATCTGGCTGGCAACGGGATAAAGACACCCCAGGTGTGATTGAAGCCCTCGAAGGTTTGGAAATGCCGAACTCATTGGCGCATCCACAAGGGACCAAACTACTCCGTGCCGAGGATCACAGCGGTATGGTTGATTGCTATATCAGCAAAGTCGAAGACTCTAAATTTGTCGTGAAGAAGAAAATTCCGCGCGACGAAATGATCGCGAAACTTCCGCCACGTTACGACTTCCGCAAAGAGTCTCTCTAAAGTCAACCTCGCAACTCTCCCCTAGTGATATCACAAGATGTCACTAGGGGGTTTTTAGGAATTGAAGATGGCCCAGCAAGTTAAAGTTGCCGCCGCTCATGTCGCGCCGGTGTTCTTGGACGCAAAGGGAACGGCCAAGAAAGCGTGTGAGATTATTGAAGAAGCGGGGAACGACGGCATCGACCTACTGGTCTTCCCTGAATCTTTCATTCCAGGCTTTCCCTTATGGGCTGCGGTTTCTGCACCGATCCAAAATCACGATTTATTTGTCGACTTTGCACGTGAATCCATTCGCGTCCCTGGCCCAGAAATTATGAGTATTTGCGCC
>DGNZ01000275.1 GCA_002389175.1 Rhodospirillaceae bacterium UBA4479
GTATAGTTTCTTGCAAGTCCGAATAGGGCTGTCATTAAGCTCCAAAGTGCAACGGCCCAGCCCACGATCGTTCGTCGATTGTATCGATCTGCAAGTCGACCGATCGGTATTCCTAAAAGCGTGTAGAAAACACCAAAGGCCAGGCCTTGAAGCAGTCCAACTTCAGTATCGGATAGATCAAACGTTCTTTTGAGCGGTCCAACAACGAGGCTCAGCATAAATCGGTCAACGAATGAGAATAGGTTTGCAACGCCCAGCAGGATAACGGCATGCCATGCTAAACGAGCGGGCGGCCATGGGGTCTCTTGTGGTAAAGGTTTTACGTCCAAAATTTTACCCTCATGCTTTCTAAACATCGAAGATGGTAGCTTGAGAAAAAGTGAAAGTCGGATGGGGACTGCTCAAGGGTGACCTTTGAGAATTTTGTGGTCAACAGATCAATAGCAGTAACCAGTTCCTGTCTCGCCAGTGCGGCGCCCACACAATGATGTATGCCATAGCCGAAGGATAAGTGCCCTCTCGGTTGGGCGCGGGTGAGGTCAATTTGGCGCGGGTTGGTGAAGGCGTCAGGGTCAATATTGGCGGCGCCATATCGGATGTGTATCTTGGCGCCTTTAGGAATCATGACGCCTTCGATTTCAGTATCATGCAGCGCCCGACGATAGAGTCCTTGTACCGCGGACCACATCCGCAGCACCTCTTCGACAAATACTTTAATGACTGGCTGGCCGCCGTCTCGAATCTGGTCGAAAATCTCAGGTTGCTGTGTAAGGTAGTAAATTGCGCCCATGAGCGTGCTCCGCGTAGACTCATTACCCGCGACAAACAGTTGATTTAAAATCCCAAAAAGTTCGGTGTCGTTGAGCGGCCGCTCACCTTTAAAGCGTGCCGTCACGATGTCGGAGATCACATCTTCCTTCGGATCTTTTCGTCTTAGTTCACAGCGTTGGAGCATGTATTGCTGCAGCGCCAGCTCATCGTGTGCAGCGCTGATCAGTGCCTCCTCTTCCGCCATGTTACTCAAGAGGACGTCTATTGAGTCTGACCATTTCTTAAAGGTCGCAAGCATCGCTTCCTCTATGCCCAGTTGTCGACAGATGACGGTGAAGGTTAATGGCACTGCGAACTGCGACGAAAAATCAATTTCGCCAGATTCTGGGAACGCATGAATGAGTTGATGCGCTAAATCTTGAGTCTGAGTTTCAAACATTAATACCCGGCGGGGGGCAAAGGCTCTTTGAACAATTTCTTTATAGGCGCGGTGCGAGTCTGCATCATTATTTGTGATCAGTGTGTCCCCGTGCCCGACGCCACGGGATCTTATTTCTTGAACTGACTCAGGATAGCCGACAATGCCAGTCCCCCCAAAGAGTTCAACATTACTGGAAAAGATCTGGGGGTTGGTATTGATATACCGAATCAAGTCGTTCCGGACCACCCAGTAGAGTTCGCGCTCTGAGTCAAAAAAGACGGGCGATTGATTGTGCATTTGAGCGTAGTTGTCATGGGGATCGAGGTGGTTTGTCGGGTCTGTTGCCCGAAACCCGAGTGGTTGTGGTTCTTTTGCATGCACTTTAACGTCTCCACCGAATTGCGGATGATGACGACAACGAAATCAGAAAATGGCGTAAAGATTTCGAGTGTCCCAGTATTTGCATTGGCGTCATCGGTTGTTTTTCTTAATAATAGTGTATCATAAAAAAAGCATTCGCTAGTGCGGTCACATTCAATAGAAATTCTTGAGCGGCCGGAAAAGGATTAATTAAGGAGTCTTGATGTCTGAAAATCACTCTAATTTATCATCACTCAACGCGAGAATCGTCGAACTCGAAAAGGCAGTTTCGCGACTTGATGACATTGAGGCACTGCGCAGACTGCGTATGACTTACCACGATTATGTCAACGAAGGTCGTTGGGCTGAGATTGCGAATTTATTTACTGAAGATGCATCGATAGATTTTGGATACGTCGCGATAATGAAGGGAAGGGAAGATATTATTGAGCAGTTTGTCGATATACCCAACCACACGGACCTGCTCAAACAGTTTATTCACAATCACGTCGTTGATGTGTCGGGGGATACCGCAACAGGGTTTTTATATCTTGAGGCCAAATACGCAGACAAGGGGGAGAGCCTGTTTGTTGCCGGAAAAATCACAGACCGCTATGTACGAGTTAATAACCGGTGGCTTATCCAGGACACCGTGACCCATCTTTATTTTACAACGCCATTGACGAAGGGTTGGGCGGTTGAAAATCCGCACTACATGCGCGGAGGGACGAGCAATCGCCTTAATTTGGAGCGCGCTCAAAAAACCTCGGACGCCGATTGAAAAATCCTCGAGGAGCAGACGTTTGAACGATGTCTATTCCAAGCGGTAGGGTCATTAAACCGATCCGCTGCCGGTAAACATCAAATTTTCAGAAAGGAAATCGAATGCAGCAATTAGTAAACCGCCAGTGGCTACTGATAAAGCGTCCCGTGGGACTCCCAAAATCCAGTGACTTCGAATATTGCGAAGTGGCTATACCGGAACCAGGCAAAGGAGAGATCTTGCTCCAAATCCTTTACGCTTTGGTCGATCCAGCGCAACGTGGTTGGATGGATGCCGAAGGCAATTACTGGGATCCCTCACCACTTGGAGAACCTGTCCGCAGCGGAATACTCGCCAAAGTGGTGAAGTCGGAAAGTGAGCAGCACCCGGTTGGTCAATTTGTGATGGGCGTGGGGGGGTGGCAAGATTTTGTCGTAGTGCCGGAAGGCACTGTAGACCCACTTCCTTACGATGGAAGCCAGGACATCAGAGCCTTCTCGCATGCGATGGGTACTAAGGGTGCAACCGCCTATTTTGGTCTTTTTGAAGTCGGCCAGCTCAAAGATGGGGAGCAGGTCCTGGTGTCCAGTGCCGCCGGCGCGGTAGGGTCTCTCGTTGTTCAACTTGCAAAAATTAGAGGTTGCCGGGTGGTCGGAATTGCCGGTGGTCCAGAGAAGTGTGCTTGGGTGAAGCATGAACTCGGGGCAGATGCGGTGATCGATTATCAAGCGACTGTTAATATGACTGAAGCCATCGCCGATCACTTTCCTGACGGACTCGATGTTTACTTTGATAATGTCGGCGGCGAAATTCTTGAGTCAGCGATGGACAATCTCGCTCAGGGTGCCCGAGTGGTCATATGTGGAATGATCGCAGGCTATAACGCGTCAGAAGTACCGGGACCCAAAAATATGTGGAACTTACTGGTTAAGCGGGCCCGTATTGAAGGTTTCGTGGTAGCCGACTACCGACCGAGATATCACGAGGCGCAGGCGCATATCGGTGCCTGGATCGATCAAGGCAAAATCAAGTATAAAATTGATGAACGCACCGGGTTTGAAAATCTACCTGTCACGTTCAATTGCCTTTTTACCGGCGAGCATGATGGCAGGATGCTATTGAAGCTGACTGACGATGATGGCTTCGATTGAGTGATTACACTCTTTGCAGTTTGGACTTCGCCTTGGACTTTTAGAGCCGGTGAATCCCAGCGCGCCTGATGATCTCGGGCACCTGAATAAAAGCAGATCGTAATGGCTTTCTTTGCCTGCGTTTGACGCGATCAAATTCAGCTGTGCGCCTCGAGACGGGCTGCTATCGCGTTCGTAAATTAGAAGACGTTCTAGTTACGACAGTAATTCAAATGCATTCAACTCTGTCAGAGATCTGATTGAGTTACCCAACAGCGTTTCAGCTAACTTTCTGCCGCGTTCGTTTGCCGTATCGAGTGTGCCCGCGATAATTATTGCGTAACAGATGAAGTACATGGCGCAAAGTTTATATCGTGCTCGTGACGTTTCTAGATCGTAGTCGATACCTTCGCTGGTCAGATGCTGATGATAGATAGCGACCCAGTCTTGCGACCCTCGAACCTCATCAGAGAGGCTTTGGGTAATAAAATAAGCTAGGTCATGCTCTGGCGCAGCTTTGCAGACTGCCTGATAGTCAACCAGTGCAATGCCATCGTCCGAGAAAAAGATGTTGTCGAGCCGTAAATCACCGTGAGCGATGACCAGCGGGCCATCATGAATCTTGTCGAGCAGGACGTTAATCTGTTGCGGCATTGTATTAACCGCCTTAACAATTTCATCGTTGAAGAACTGCGGGAACTCCCGCTGGACGACGGGCCACCCGACTTGGAATCCGGCAATCATGCCTTCCCGTTGGTAGGGCATATCATGCTGTTTGATCTCAGGGAGATGGTCAGGTTGCCAGGTGTTGCGGTGCAGGGAAGCTGCGCTCGCAATGATTTGATGCGCTTCATCGATGGTGCAACCCTCAACCTGATCTCCCAGGCGGTAGGCTTGAAGGTCTTCCAGCAG
>DGNZ01000363.1 GCA_002389175.1 Rhodospirillaceae bacterium UBA4479
CGGACGGCCCGCGTTCCACAAGGCACTTGGCGTTGACCCCACCGAATACGACTACAAAGTATTTGATATCTGCACGGAGATTTCCAAACAGGTTTTTCCCGTCACGTTAAATACGGATGATCCACGTTTCCGGGCTGGTATGGAGCGTATTAGGAAGTGTTCAGACCGCATGTATGCGCTGAAGAGCACCGGAAAATTGCTTGATAAAGTCAAAGCTGGCGGCAATCTCGCGATAATTGCAGCAACATTTGCGCGGATGTATTTGCTGCCGGTCAATTCCAAGGAATTGCCTGCTGCAAGCCGCTTAGAGCCGAGCTGGTAAAATATACTTTATGACCGTTTATGTTCTCCCCGTCGTAATTGCGTTATTTGTCTGGTGGTTCAGCACAGGTGTTGTGTTGATGCTTGATCGGATGCCACGTCGTACGCATTACATCAGCCAGATGGTCGCGACGGTGCTTGCCCTTGGTTCGTTCTACGTATTGATAAAATCAACGTCGGAACCCACCACGATGGCGGCATATCAGGCATTCGTTGCGGCGATCCTGATCTGGGGATGGCATGAATTGGCATTTCTATTAGGTATTTTGACGGGTCCTCGGCCAATGCCGTGCCCCGAGGGTGCCAATACGAGCAAACGGTTCCTATATGCTGTCAAAGCATTGGCCTATCATGAATTGGCGATCCTTGCGACGCTGGTATTGATTTGGATCATATCTAAAGACGAAGCAAACCAAGTAGGGTTTTGGACGTTCTTAGTGTTGTTCGGCATGCGGCTGAGCGCGAAATTAAACATCTTTCTTGGGGTGCCTTACATCAACGAAGAATTCCTTCCAACCCATCTAGAGTTTTTGAAAAGTTACTTTGCACGTCGTGCGATGAACTGGCTTTTCCCAATCTCAGTAACGGTTTCGACGCTCTTAGGGGCATATATCTTCCATGCGGCTTTTTTAACCGCGGAGAAGGAGTTCGAAATCGTATCTTATATGTTGATTGGAACCTTTGTGCTTTTAGGTATGTTGGAACATTGGTTGCTGATTCTTCGAATCCCGGACAGTGCACTTTGGACATGGGCGATGAAGCTCACACCAAATAACGACAAAACGGATACCAAGATAGCGCGCTATCAAGAGCCATAAGATAATAAGTGAAGACCTTCAATAAAACTGAAGGCAGATAAAAGTAGTGAGAGGAATGAGAAATGGATTACGAAAAGTATTTTGAAGGTAGCCTTGAAGAGCTCCACGAGGAGGGAAGATATAGATACTTCGCCGATCTCGAGAGACACAACGGCGCTTTCCCCAAGGCAACACATCACCGTCGTGACGGCGAAGAAAACCATGATGTGACGGTTTGGTGCTCAAACGACTATCTTGGTATGGGGCAAAACGCCAAGGTTATCTCTGCGATGCACGAGGCACTTGATAAGTGCGGCGCCGGATCTGGCGGCACGCGGAATATTTCCGGCACAAACCACTATCATGTGATGCTTGAGCGCGAGCTGGCCGATCTTCACGGCAAAGAATCCGCTCTGTTGTTCACATCCGGCTATGTTTCTAACTGGGCGGCGTTAAGCACGCTGGGATCAAAATTGCCCAATTGCTTGATTGTGTCTGACTCTTGGAACCACGCATCGATGATCGAAGGCATTCGTCACAGTCGTGCTGAAAAAGCGTTGTTTAAGCACAACGATCCAGAAGACTTAAATCGTATCCTGTCTGATGTTGATCCGGATCGACCAAAAATGATTGTTTTCGAATCAGTGTATTCCATGGATGGGGACATTGCGCCGATCGACGAGATCTGTGATGTCGCGGATGCGCATAATGCGATCACGTACCTGGACGAAGTCCACGCCGTTGGCATGTACGGCCCCCGTGGTGCTGGTATTGCCGAGCGCGAAGGCATCATGGACCGTGTCACGGTGATCGAAGGTACATTGGCCAAGGCTTTTGGGGTCGTTGGTGGCTATATCACGTCGACGTCCGCATTGTGCGATTTCGTTCGCAGCCATGCATCTGGTTTCATCTTCACCACAGCCCTGCCACCTGCTGTCGCTGCCGGTGCGCGCGAGAGCATCAAGCACCTCAAGAACAGCAATACAGAGCGTGAAACCCAACGTCTTCGGGTCGCACAGTTGCGTGCAGCCCTGGACAAAGCGGGTATCCCGCATCTGCCAAACGAAAGCCACATTGTTCCTGTGATGGTCGGCGAGGCGAACCTTTGCCGCGCAATCAGTGATCGCTTGATGGATCAGTATGGGGTCTATGTGCAACCGATTAACTATCCAACGGTGGCACGCGGCACAGAGCGATTGCGGTTCACACCGAACCCATCACACACCGAAGAAGATGTTGATCACCTGGTGAACTCGCTTTCTGAGATCTGGTCTCAGATGGGCGTTAAGCGGGTCGCTGCTTAAGCCTTCACTCAACCACCAATCATTCCTCATTTAATAGGGCGCTGGTTATTCCAGCGTCCTTTTTCTTTAGCTACTAACGTGTTGTGTAAGAGTGTCGGCGCGTCCACACGGCTTTGAGCTTCATGACGATAGTGATCTCTAATCGCACAATGCGTTCATCATCATACGTGCCTATTCATACGTAACCCAATGGTGGAACGGGTATGAGTGAGAACTAGGGCGGTATTCTTATGGATTAAAAATCAAGAGAGTGCTGCAAAAGTGAGGGGTGTTGTAGCGCCAAAATCCAGACAAAAAGAAAGGCCGGGGGATCGGCCTTTTTAGTTTAGTGGTGAGCTTTGTATAGAGGGATGTGATTGAGGGGAGACCCTCTCCTATTTATTGGGCAACGAGTGCCTTGGGATGATCGTTGAGTGCTTCCCAGCCGTACATCGGCTTATTGACCCCTTGGTGGCAGGTCATGCACATCGCTTTCGGTGCATCACCATTCGGACCAAGACGGTTTTCAGGAAGTTCACTTGCAAGAGGATCGAGATAGGTTGCGTTGAGTTCCTGCACCATGTTGATGCCGTGGAACGCGGTCACTCGCTTATCGCTGCTTTGTGACCAATCGCCGAATGCGCGGCTGTTATGGCAGTAGTTACAGTTAACTCCCAAGCCTTCCGACATATTGATCATCAGTGAGTAAGTCGATTCCGTTGTCTGGAGCGACTGCCCACCTTGACGGGTCGGGAGTGCGAGATTGGATTGAACCCGGATTTGTGGGTCCGGACTGGTCAACAAATCAGCCATCGCATTGTACGGCAGTGACGTGTGACCATTCACATCTACAGCCAGGTTTTGATCGTTCCTGGATGCGGCAAAACCTTTGTTGGCTTCTGGATGGTAATTTTCATCGGTCCAAACGTATTCAGGGACATGATTGCCTCGGTGACAGGAGTAGCAGTTTACGCCCGTTGCCCCGACATGATCCGACCATTCATTGTTGATGGTTCTGGTCATTTGCATCATGCGACGCGCTACAACCTTGGTGTATTTCTCGTCCGAAGCTAAGTTTTCTTCATTATGACAATAGCCACACCCTTCTTCTGGGGAGACCCAAGTGGTGACGCCCAGCATGAAGTGGTTGAATTCATCATCGGTGAGATCACCCAAAACCTGGACGTTCTCATAGATATCTTTGGCAAGATCGCCACCTGGCTCAACCGGTCCGAATTCATCAGGGGGCTGATTTGCGTCTTCCAGTTTGGCAGCGATCCTTGGGTTCGTCATCTGAACCATACCAGTGCCACGGAAGCCAACTTGTTCACTGTCGATGGGTGGTGTTTCCACGTCCGAGATTGCGGCGAGGCCCAACACGAACACATATGGAATTGCGACAAGGAGTATGTATTTCATTTCTTATGCTCCTTAATTCATCGGATCGACGGTGCCGCCGAAAACATCGGGGTAGGGGGGGGCGATGCCATGTTTGACGCCCCACAGATACCAGTTATCAACCACGGTGCCGGTCAGCAGGATGCCGATACCACCGGTCAAGGTTGTGAAGATGGCGAACCAAAATGCCCAACGGTGAATGGATTCCATGGTGGCGTTGAACCCCATGGTCCAGCGCCAGAATAACGCTGCCCGTTCGGATGCCGTTCCACGGTCGACGATTTGCTCGATTTCACGCTCGCCGCCATATCGGCTGACAGCCAAGATTGTGCCAGCGTGCATCGCAAACAGTAGGGCCGATCCATACAAGAAGGCGATCGAGAGCATATGGAATGGGTTGTAGAACAGATTGCCGTATCTGATTGAGAAAGCAGACGTCCAATCCAGGTGAGAGAAGATGCCGTAGGGCACAGCCTCTGACCAACTGCCCATCAGGAGCGGGCGAATAAGACCAAGCACCAGGAACAACCAAATGGCTGATGCGAATGCCCAGGCAACGTGCGTGCCCATGCCGTGCGCCTTGGCGCGGGTGTAGACCCGTGCCCACCACAGCAAAACAGAAACCAAAAGGAACATGCTGGATAATAAGTACCAGCCGCCCTCGGCCATGGGTGGAAAGGATAAGCCATATTTTGGTGCTGGCGGATCAAGCGAAAGCCAGAACAACTGGCGGATAAATTCGACGGGGTCCCATCCAACTTGTGCCAGCATATTAAGGCCGACCATCACAAACCAGGTCGCGCCACACATGATCGAAGCGACACCGAGTGAGCCCAAGTAGAGTGGGCCAATTTGTGCGTCACCGATCTTACCCATCCAGTAAGATGTCCAGGTTTTTTCACCGCGTTCCCAGATGCCGGTTTCGACATCGACGCCAAGATCGGCGGGACCGTGGACTTGGACCTGGGTGAAAATATTCTGATATTCAGGTTTAAACATATGTATTTCCCCTTAGGACCAAATCGGCAGATCTAGCCACCAGGTCCACCATTCTGGCCAACCACGTGTCCAGAAAGGTCCACTGATAACGATGCAAACGGCGCTGAAGAACACAGCTGCGAGCGGCAGGAAAAGTCCCACGCGGTGAATGCCGAGCGGCCCAACAGAGTATCCGACGGTATCGCGGAAGACGCTGTTCTCGTGCTCAGCCAATTTCACAGGCTCACCCTTGGCGGGGTTCGTCGCCGACAACACCAGACCGCCATGCAGTGCGAGCGCCAACGTTGTCGTGAAGAAAAATGTGATCGCGATCATGTGGGCTGGGTTGTAATGAAAATGCAGATATTGATAACCGACGTTCGAGACCCAGTCTAAGTGGCTCAAGATGCCGTAAGGGAAGCCGTGTCCCCAGGCGCCGAGCAAGACAGGACGAACAACATTGAGGGTTACAAAGGCTAAGATTGCGAAGCTGAAAGCGATTGGGACATGTAATCCCATGCCCAGCTTGCGGCAGATCTCAACTTCGCGCAGCGCCCACGTTACAAATGCACCGACTGCACATATTGTGATCACCTGCCAAAGTCCACCTTCGGCCATAGGCGCCAAAGCAAGCCCGTACGAAAGGTCTGGTGGCGCGACATTGATGCGCCATAAATTCCAAGTTGGTCCGATTGCTGCGCCGTAGACTAGCAGCGCGGTTCCCAAGATTGAAAAGAACGCTGTAAGAACGCCAAAAAGGCCGACGTAAAATGGACCGACCCAAAAATCAAATAAGTCACCGCCAAGAAGCGTGCCGCCCCTGACGCGATATTTCTTTTCAAAATCAAGCATCGCCATCTTTTAGTTTCCTGCTACCTCATCCCCACTTTGCGTGGGTGAAAAACGATGGGGGATGCGGGAGGGCCGTGCTCAATAAGCGTTGGTCCTCCCACGTACCCGATGTTGAGGCTCTGTTCAGGGGTTGTGGTAATTCACTTGCCCTGCGCAATAAGCCTCGCCTGGAAATTACCCCGTTAACCTGGTGGTAAGAGCCAGTTGAAACGCTCCGTGCTCAGCAATACGAAATGAATCATCGCCGCTATGCTGAACAGGAATACGCCCTGCACGACCATCACTCTACGAGGGTCAAATACGAGCCAAATGCGCCACATAATTTAGTCCCTTCTATCCGATTAATGTCATAAGAGTGGTGGTCGAATTTTGCAGCAAGTCAGAAGCAGAGGCCATGTTCTCTGAACTGAGCCAAGGCCGCCAAATCCAAACCATGAAATGGGCGACGATTGCTACAGCTGTGAAAAGCACGAGGCCTTTCATGTAGAAATCATGGAACTCTCTAGCTTCATCGGGTGTAAGCCCTGACATAGATTCTCTGTCAGACATTACTACCTCCTTACTTACTGGCCTTTCGGCCGTTACCGCATCAAATCCCTGTGCGGCCAGGGTCCCCTGGAGTAGCCCCCCAGTGGAACGTACATCCAACAAAGTTGGATGAACCCTTTATCGGAACCGCATGGGCGGCCCCGTCGTTGTTCGTTCGCGACCTAGGCCGCGCTGCCTTCGACCAGCGATAATCTGGCGCTGTCCATGCAAGGCAGCGTCACAATTTCTAAGCCAGCGACTCGGGCATTTTTTTCAGCCGCATCTCGAAGCCGTTTGGCGGCTGAAATGCGTGTTAAAACGGGATACGTCTCAAGGATCCGATTGAGCGCCACTTGTGCGTCGCTCTCCCATGGAAGTTCTTGATGCTTGATGGCGAGCGTTGCATCGGTCCGGTCGAGGTCGGACCCAAGTGGCAGAATATGGAACAACGCATCGAACAAAGCGTTGCAGACTTCTTGCACCAGATAAGTCGCGCCTGCGTATCCCATAAACGGTGTGCCCGTATGGCGACGGATGATGCTGCCAGGAAAGGATGCTGGGATGAATACGGCACGACCACCAACTTCGGCCAAGTACATACGTTCGTTGTAACTGCCGTATAAAATCAGTGGTGTCTTGGTTTGGACGGCTTCGCGGACTTTTTCGTTGTCGGGTTTTTTGCCAGGTTCTCTGCTGAATGCGAAGTTACACGGCAGGCCCAAGTCGTCTTCGAGGAATTTACGAATGCCGCGCGTGTACGTCTCGGTGGCGCAGATACCGAATGATGCTGTGCCAAAGAAATCCTGGGTGACTGAGCGCCATAAATCCCAAACCGGTTTGATCGTCGTGTGCTTCTCGCGTTCGATGAACGGCTCGGGATCAATTTCAAGCAATTCACCAAGGGTGCGTAAGAAGTTGGTCGTGCTTTCAATGCCAATGGGCGCTTGAAGATATGGCTTATCCAAGTTCTCGCAAAGAATGCGGCCGAACTCTCGGTACATGCAGATATTGACGTCCGCATCGACCAAGCGTGCGACATTTGTCAAATGACTGCCCAGTGGGAACACCATGTTGACGTCGGCGCCGATACCTTCGACCAGGCGGCGGATTTCTGCCAAGTCAGATGGCATATTAAAGGTGCCGTAGCATGGGCCAATAATATTGACACGAGGCTTGGCATCCTCGGCACGTTTTTTCGCCTTCGGCATTTTGCCTTTGGGTGCGCCGTATTCCGTCCAGAGCCAATTGATCGCGCGATCAGCGCTTTGCCATTGATCTTCATCAATGGTGCGTGGCAAGAAACGTTTGATCCCCGTGCCTTGGGGGGTGACGCCGCCGCCAATCATTTCAGCAATCGAGCCCGTGACGACCACAGAAGGCAGGTCTGGGTCGAGGGCTTCATGCGCACGGCGCATTGCGTCCTCAGTTCCGGTTTGGCCTAATTCTTCTTCGCCCAAACCGGTGACCACGATTGGAAGTTCGTGCGGGGGCAGGGCATCCGTATAATGAAGTACCGAAGTTACGGGCAAATTCTCACAGCCGACCGGGCCATCAATGATGACCTGTAATCCTTTGATGGCGGTGAAGACATAAACAGATCCCCAATAACCACCAGCGCGGTCGTGATCTTGGACTAACATCCAATCGCTCCTTCGACCTTGGCTTTTTTGTCGACAGGGCGTTTCGCCGCTTCTCGTCTCGCCGCGTTTTTCTTGCGGAAAGAAGAATGATCATCTGGGGTATCTTCCCAGACACCAGCGTTGTCACCGGTGCCGACACCTTCAAAAAAGGCATGCATCTTATCAAAGCGGCTTTTGTTTCCGATGGCACTGTTAAACAGTTGACCCAACATGCCTGCACCAGCTGCACCAAACAGGGGACGGGCTGACACGAGGTTCGTGTAATACAACGATGGGATCGTCAGTTCTTTGGCTTTTTGCACAATAGGCGTCGTGCCAACCGCGATGTCTGGTTTGTATTCCATGACGGCGGCCATATCTTGCTCAAGCGACGCGCGGAAATTCACTTCGATCCCACGTGCCTCTAGCCAGTCGCGATCATGCTCAGACCAAGGTGTTTTCGGGCACGCCGAGCCAACATATTTAAGATCAGCGCCAGATTCGACAAGCAAGCGAGCGACAAGAAGTTCTGATCCTTCGTAACCCGTCAGCGTTACGCTACCTTTGATTTGGTTATTTGCGATACCCTCTTTGATGGCGGGTAACGCTTTGTTTTGGGCTTCATCGATGAGCTTCTTAGAGACGTTGCACGCTTTGCCGATCTCTTCGAGCCATCTTGCCGTACCTTCGACACCAACAGGGGCAGAGCCAACGATGGGACGGCCTGCTTCTTTGAATTCGCGGGTGACACTGGTGTAAAACGGATGGATGGCAGCCACTGCCGTACAATCGAGTGCTGAATAAAGCTCACGCCATTCGCGTGTCGGGACCACGGGACCAGCAGCAAGGCCAAGTGGCTCAAGCAATTGACCGATGGTCATAGGATCAATCGGGAACATTTCACCGATCAATGAAACGGTTGGTTTTTCGCTGACACCCTGACTTGGTGCCATGACGGGGCCCAGCTCTGCTTCGGACCGGGCGTATTTCAACATGGCCCCGGCGAGAACGTCTTTCGCTTCGGCATGAGTTGGAACACCAAAACCCGGTACGTCGATGCCAATGATGCGCACGCCATCAATTTCTTTGGGTAACATTTGAAGCGGTATGCCAGAAGCCGTTGGAACACAAAGATTGGTGACTACCACCACGTCGTACTTTTCAGGGTCTGCAATTTCTTGCACGGCGTCGCGGACATCTTCGTAAAGTTTGCCGGTCACCAGTGTTTCTGAATTGAATGGAACATATCCGACTGATCGCCGCGCGCCATAGAAGTGCGAAGTAAATGTCAGGCCATAAACACAACATGCCGAACCACAAAGAACAGATGCCGTTCGGCGCATGCGTAAACCGACACGTAACGATCCGAATGCGGGGCACATGCTTTGGGGTTTGTCATGCGGGCCAGCAGGGTAATCCTTGGCATATTGTTCCAGGATTTCACTTTTGCCAGCTTTCTTAGCAGCCGCCTTCATCTGGTCTGCACCAGCATGACATCCGACGCCATCAGACTTGAGGGCTTCTTCATTCACGATGGTCTCTGACGTTTCTAGGAGTGCTGCTTTATCGCTCATTGATATGTCTAGTCCTTAAGCGTTGTCGTAAACGACTTCGAGAGATTGTTTCGCCAGGGCTGAAGCGCTGCACATGTCTTCAATCTTTGCACCCTGTAGAACGACGTCACGACCGGTGTCATGACTGGAGAACAAGTCCAGTAACTCGTCATTGGTCAGAGTTGTCGGCTGTTGAGGTGGTGCTTCAGCGACATTAACGGCGAGGTCTTCAAAGATGGACGCCCAGTCACCGCCAGGAATACCGATGATCTCGTAGTTAGCACTTTTGCGGCGAATGTCTTCGTCAGCCGGGATTGCAGACAACACTGGAATGCCAACTTTTTTGGCAAATGCCTGGGCTTCGCCCGTGCCGTCATCTTTGTTGATGACCATACCTGCAACGCCGACGTTGCCGCCAAGATTGCGGAAATATTCAACCGCGGAGCAAACATTGTTCGCAACGTATAGGGATTGCATATCGTTTGAGCCGACGACGATGACCTTTTGGCACATGTCGCGGGCGATCGGCAGGCCGAAGCCACCGCAAACCACGTCGCCCAAGAAATCTAAAAGAATGTAATCGAAGTTCCAATCATGGAAGCCGAGGTTCTCAAGCTGCTCAAAACCGTGGATGATTCCACGTCCACCGCAACCACGACCCACTTCGGGGCCACCCAATTCCATCGCATAGACACCGTCGCGCACAAAGCAGACATCACCAATTTCAAGCGTGTCGCCAGCTTCTTTTTTCTTGCTTGATGTCTCAATGATTGTCGGCACGCTTTTACCGCCGAACAGCAAGGAAGTGGTGTCACTTTTTGGATCACAACCGATCAGCAATACTTTTTTGCCTTGCTGGGCCATCATGTAGCTCAGATTCGAAAGCGTGAAACTTTTGCCAATGCCGCCTTTGCCATAGATCGCGATGATCTGTGTTTCTTTGGTGACGGGTCCAGTCGCTGGGGCCTCTGGCTCTTGGGCAGCTTCTTCGCGAAGTGCCTGTGTCATTTGGTCCGCTGCTGTGGAATTCGTCATGCTATGTTGCTCCAATCCATTACCATCTTCAGGCAATTTGGGTCTGTGAATGCTGTTTCGTATGCAGATTCCGCTTTGTCAGCGGCTTCGCGATGCGAAATCAGTCCTTCTAGGCTAAGGGCCCCGCTGTCGATCAGGCGGCGTGCCGCCATCAAGTCTCCGGGGTGAAATTCGGCTGAAATTCTAAAACGGGCTTCGCGCATAAATGCGGGCGGGAAACCGAACGATGGTCTGCCCTTATAAAACCCAGCGAGAACAATCTCACCGGAATGCGCGAGGCGACTGATCAGTGTATCGAGAAGGTCTTCATCGCCACTGACATCAACAACTGTCCGGTAGTCTTTTCGTTGATCTTGTTCAGGGTCACAAACGAGATATCCCTCGCCACCACTCATACGATCTGGATGCTTTTCCCAAACAGTGGGGGGTGGGGAACCAAGCGCGATTGCAGTCCGCGCAATCAAGCGGCCCAAAGTTCCATGACCTACAATGAGATCAGGCTGACAAGCTTCGGTTCCGAATGGTGTGAGCGCGTGGTGCGCTGTTGCAGCCAATGCCAGCAACACGCCAAGTTCGCCGAGAGATGTATCAATCTGCGCGACACGATCTGCTTTGGTCACAAGGGTGCGTGCAGCGCCGCCGAACAGGCCTTTGACGTCCTGATAACAATTAGCACCAGGTACAAATACCATGTCGCCCTTGCTGACGTTAGAATTCGCGGCACATTCAACCACTTCGCCGACCGATTCGTAACCCGGAACGAGCGGATAGCCCATGCCAGGGAAGGAAGGCATATCGCCCGTCCATAAAAGTTTTTCGGTGCCTGTGCTGATGCCGCTCCAATGAACGCGGACAACAATATCATCTTCTTCAGGTGGGGTAAGAGTGACGGAAGAGAGAGCGAGCTTTCGCTGATCTTCGAAAACGACAGCTTTTGTTTCCATGTGAACCCCGTATGGCCGCACCTGAATTGGCGCTGGCATTCCTGCGTATTACATTTGTTTAACAATGTAATAGTAACTCGACACTATGATATGTCAATTAAACTTTACACTTTAAAAATATTTATATGATGGAATGGTTTGTCGGGTTATTTGGTCGCAAGAGCGAGCTGTGCTAGGGCTGGATTGATGGTGGAATGGCGTGAAACCGAAGAGAATCCAGCCGCAGTCAGAAGCGCTTTGTGTTCGGCAAACGTTCGCACCCGACCTGACTGCATCGCCAATAGATAAAAATTAAAATAAGCGTCTGACGTTCGGTCATGTGCACGATCACCGGCGAAGGGTTCCGCAATCAGCAATCTCCCCCCGTTCGGAAGGGCGGCATGGGCTTTTTTTAATAACGCCAGAACCGTTTCGTCGCTGTGATCATATGCCACGCGAACAAGCGTCATAAGATCTGCATTGGGGGGCAGATCGCCGTTCTTAAAATCACCACCGATAGCCGTGATGCGATCCCCGATGCCAGCACGTTTGAAGCGCTCTGTTGCCGCTGTCGCGACTTGGGGAAGATCAAAAATATTGAGATCCGCTGTGGGAGCGACATCGGCGACATGTTGCATAAAAGTGCCGGTGCCACCGCCGATATCGATGATGCGTTGATACGGTTTGAAATCAAAACTCGTGGTCACAATTTCGGCGATCATGATTTGTGATGACGCCATTAAATCACTGTAAGTATTGGTCATTTCCTGAACCATCGATTCGTGACGGTCATCAGCAAGATAAGACCAGAATGCACCGATTTCGGTTTCTTTGACGTCACCGCGCATCAACGCCATTGGATCAGACAGGTCGCGATAAAGCTTCGCATGATGAAGGATCATTGCGACAACACCAGGATTATCGATGAGCGCTGCACCCTTTAAGCCGAGACTATATTGATCGTCGTTATGCTGTACGGCGAGGCCCAATGAAGTGGCCCCGCGAATCAGTCTTTCAGCCACGGGTGCTGAGAGGTTGGTGTGCCGTGCAATCGCATCGACATTCATGGGGCCCCCGGCCAATTCGGTATGCAAACGAGACTCCACAAACGCATATAAAATTTGGGTGTAAACAAAGCCTGCACACAGGTCGAATAGGCCTTGAGATTGACTGCGGCTGATGTGTCGGGTCAGTGGAAAACTTGCGAGCCATTGTCGTGCGCGCGCGCACGAGGCAATGCGAATGATGAAGTTGCGAAATGATTGCATGGGCGATTCTTTGGGCTTTGTTGATTGCCGTGACTTGGTGTCTGAGTGCATAACCAATAGACTTTCGGCAATTGTAATGTGGTCATATGAGTGTCAATTTATATTGACATAATTGAGCGACAAGCGAAAGACGAGAAAGTTAAAGATCATGCATCAAAAGTCGGCAATCATCGTTGGTGCGGGCGTCGGCGGATTGACTGCGGGGCTCCGTCTTTTGGCGGCTGGCTGGGATGTGACGATCCTTGAGCGAGCGGCATTGCCCGGTGGAAAACTGCGCACAGTCAATTTTGGGGATGGGCCACGGATCGATGCCGGACCCACTGTATTTACCATGCGGTGGATATTTGATCGGTTATTCGCTGAATTTGACGAGACTATTGATGATCATCTGACGCTTCACCAAGCAGAGGTTTTGGCCCGGCACGGATGGCAGGATGGCAGCCGTCTTGATCTATTTGCCGATCGTGAAAAATCCGCTGATGCAATTGCTGCGTTTGCAGGTGGTGATGAGGCGAAGGGGTATCTGAATTTTTGCGACGAATCAGAGAGCATCTTCAAGCTTCTGAAAGATCCGTTTATGGCCCGCCCCGCACCCAGTGTTGGTAATCTCATTACAGCGTTTGGATTAAGCCCGCTGCAGGCCATGCGAAAAATGCAGCCGTTCAACACGATGTGGCGCGGCATATCGAAACACTTCCAAGACCCGCGCTTGCGTCAATTGTTCGGTCGTTATGCGACATACTGCGGGTCATCACCTTATCTGGCGCCTGCGACATTGATGCTGGTGGCGCATGTCGAACAAGACGGCGTCTGGTACTTGGACGGCGGGATGTATGCGTTGATTGAGGCGCTGGTGAAACTGATCGAAGCCCATGGCGGTATTATCCGTTGCGATGCGAATGTATCGCGGATCAACACGACAACAGGCAGGGCATCCGGCGTCACATTGGAAAATGGTGAGGAACTGCAATCTGATATCGTGATCATGAATGGTGATACGAATGCCGTTGCTTCTGGATTGTTTGGGCGATCATTGCGGTCCGCCGTCAAACCAACAAAGCCGGATATGCGATCCTTGTCTGCCATGACCTGGATGATGGAGGCCGAGGTTTCAGGATTCCCACTGGTGCGACATAACGTTTTCTTTTCGGATCAGTATGACCGGGAATTCGATGACATCTTCAACCAAGGTCGGCTTCCGACCGAGCCCACCGTCTATATATGTGCGCAAGACCGCGATGATGTTGGCGACGTATCAGGATCAGAGCGGCTGTTCTTTATCGTCAATGCCCCAGCAAACGGCGGGGCAGGGCATTTCAGCGAAGATGATTTGCAAAGGTGCGAAGAGAGGACCTTTCGTGTGCTAGAAAACTGCGGTGCAACTGTACGTCCTTTGCCAGAAAAATCTGTCCGGTTTGGTCCCGATGATTTCAGTGATCTTTTTCCTGGAACAGGTGGGGCGATATACGGACCGGCATCCCATGGATGGCAGGCCAGCCTGAAACGCCCGGGGTGTCGTTCGAAAGTGCCCGGACTGTATTTCGCGGGTGGAAGTACGCACCCAGGACCGGGTGTGCCTATGGCCGCTTTGTCAGGTTTGATGGCTGCAGAATGCGCAGAGGCGGACACTTAGTCCGAAGACAATGATGCAAGTTCTGATTTATTGGATGGATGCCGGGCGGCGACAGCTTCTGCACGCCTGCGACGCTGCCGTCTGTCGAGGACTGCGATCATCGAGATGACAAATTCAATTTGAGATGACGCGCCAGCAAACGCGGAGTCATTTTTGTGATTGTGGTCCTTCACGGCGCTGACAAGAAACTGAGTTTCGTCGAGCTTAAGAGGCTGTTCTTTTCGGCAGGGCATATAGGCCTCGCCCGTTGCAGCTAGTGCAATCGTGAGCTTTCTGCGGGTTGTGACATAGGCCCGGTAGTTTATGGAATCGTAACCATTTTTCGCAATCTCGTCGCCGATGGCGGCATAGATTCGTCGGGCTGCGTTAATGGCAGGGCGTGATCGTGAAGGTAACTGTGCAATACCAATCCGCGACTGCGCGTATAATTCGTCTGCATGATCCAAAAGTCGTTTCACAACAAACCCAAGTTCTGGTGACATTTTGGGATCAGCGATCAATTCATTAGGCGAAAGGCCCGCTTCGGTGAGCCAATCATGCGGTAAATAAACGCGGCCATTACGGGCGTCTTCACCGACATCGCGTGCAATATTGGTCAATTGCATGGCGACACCCAGATCACAGGCGCGCGCAACCGTTTCAGGGGATTTCCGCCCCATCAGACATGTCATAATCGTGCCGACGGCGCTGGCCACGCGGGCGGCATATGCGTGTAGGTTCTCAATGGTTTGATAAGAGCGTCCGGTCTGATCCCATTCCAAACCTTCGATCAAGGCTTCGAACAATGGCTTGGGAAGATCATATCGGAAAATCACATCGGCTAGTGCGCGATCACACGGATCGTCCATCGGGGTATCATTGTATGCGGCATCAAGACGTTCACGCAGTCGAACCGTTGCCTGATCATCGGCATTGATGTCATCAACGGCATCATCGGCAATTCTGCAGAACG
>DGNZ01000404.1 GCA_002389175.1 Rhodospirillaceae bacterium UBA4479
ACCTACGAACCGCATTGCGGCAAAGTTTGCAACACCGCAGTTACGGTCGCCACACGCGCTTGGAGGTCTCTCATGGTTGCTCGGAATTCTTAAGTAACACCCTGCTTCAAGAGTTCAACTTGCCTGAAACATCGCTCTACCGAGTACAAGGGCCTGTCAACTTAGTCCGCATGGCACAACTGATCGATATGTTGCCATCAGCGTCTTTGCTATACCCCAAGTTTTCTCCCGCTTACCCGAAAGCATTAAAGAACGGTGAGTCTCTGATCACGAAACTTCAAACAGGTAGTGTGCTCTTGCATCATCCGTTTGAATCTTTTGATACGGTTCTTGATTTGTTGCGGGAGGCCGTTCTCGATCCTCAGGTTTTGGCTATCAAACAGACTGTTTATCGGGCAGGTGCAAATTCCGAATTGATTGCACTGCTAAGGGAGGCTATTCGGCGTGGTAAGGAGGTGACGGTTGTTGTTGAGCTTAAGGCTCGATTTGATGAACAAGCAAATATTAACTACAGCGAAATTTTGGAGGATGTGGGCGCTCAGGTGGTATACGGCGTTGTCGGTTTGAAAACACATGCCAAACTGATGTTAATCACACGACGTGAGAGTTCTGGCTTGAAGCGATACGCACACCTATCAACCGGAAACTACAACCCATCAACAGCCAAGTTATACACAGACTGGGGTTTCATGACATCTGATGAAGCGATAACAGCTGACGTTGAGCAAATATTTGTGCATCTCGCTAGCCAAAACAAATTACCTAAGTTAAATAAGCTGCTGATGGCCCCATTCCATTTGCAAGACGCGATTGTGAGAAAAATTCAACAGCTGGAAACCGATGCAGCTCAGGGGAAACGCGCCCACTTGTTATGCAAGATGAATTCATTAACGGACGTTCGGATCGCGCGTTCACTACTTTTGGCTGCGAAGGCTGGTGTGCAAATTGACCTAATCGTTCGAGGTGCCTGCATACTTCCCGTTAATGACACTGATAAAAACGGCAACATTAGGGTGCGCTCTGTGATTGGGCGCTTTCTAGAACACACCCGCGTGTTTTACTTCAGATCCCACAGCATAGATGAGCTATGGCTGTCGAGCGCTGACTTCATGAGCCGAAACATGCTTCGACGGATTGAACTCGCTTGGCCTTTAGAAGATCAAAACCTCAAAAATCGGATTCTTGAGGAAGGTCTCGGGGTTTACCTAAAGGACACTGAAAATGCCTGGCAGCTAGAGTCGGATGGGCGATACCGCTCTTTGAGCGAGGGCGATTCCTTAAGCGCGAAAAACCTCAATAAGCGCATAGCTTTCGATGCGCACAAGGAGTTAATGACGCGTTATGGGGCCAATAACATCACGAAGCTGCCAGCACCTTAGTCGGCCGCTTACGCGCTGGCTTAGGCGCAGTCTTCCGAACGGCTTTAACGGGTACCTCAGCGGATACCTTTACAGGGGCGCTACCAGCTGATTCGGTAGGCTTCTTAACTGTAGGCTTAGGCACGGCTTTGACCGACGGTAACGTCTCACGGGCAGGCTGGGACTCCTTAGTTGGTCGCCCCGTTTTGAGGTTAGGGATGGCGTTGATGGCACTGGTCAACGCAGTGTTTGAAAGCGTGTTGAGTAGCGTTATACCTGCGCGGATCAACTCACTCTTTTTGACCTCACCACCCAAGAGTCGGATTCTCTTTTTGAGCGCGTCAATCAATTGATGCTCATCGGCCGGCATCGTGAAACTGTCACGGACAAGATTTTTACCCTTTTTCAAAATTTTTGACATATGACCTCTTTAACAGTATAAACAATATAAATCGTTTATACCATTAATTTGAGAGGTACGTCAAGGATCCAAATCACATCCCCACAGAGATAACAGCGCCATATCGCTGCCAACTCTGCACTTCCCCTTCTATTAGCCACATCGACTGGGGATGAGCCTTTCGCCACGTTGATGGCAGCGTCAGATGAAAACCAAAATCACGAGATTCGAGTCGAACTCCCTTTAGATCCGGATCTCGACGAGCGTGACACAAAATGCAGGAAAGGCGCAGACACAACAAAATAGAACGGAAGTGCAGATTGCCGATTTCCGTGGAAACCCGCCGTAACTTCACACGTTGTCCGAGAACGAGGACTGCAAGACGGTGGAACTCATCTATTGAAAAACCAGGAGCCTCAACATGATCCAAGAGATAGGCGCCATGCATCGGCGAATCAGCATGCGAAATCAAGGAGCCTAATTCATGCAATAGTGCTGTCCACTGCAAGTCCAAACGCATGAAAGCCGGGATACTTTTGCTGGGATCAATATTATCGAGCAGCTGAAGCGCGATTCGCTCTACCCGCTCGGCCTGCTCCACATCGACACGGAAGCGATCCATCAGATGCTTAACCGTACGCAAGCGAACATCCCCTATTGCAGTTTCACGGTTCACAATTTCCGCCAATGCGCCATGGCGGAGTGCACCTTTGGTTGGGTGAAGGATGTCGATATCGAAAAGAGTCATCGAAGCGTAGAGCACACTTATACCCCCGGCGATTACAGATTTTCGCTCTTGCTTCAGACCTTGTAAATCAATCTCATCGAAATGTCGGGCCTTGCACAATTGATTGATGAGCCAGTGAAGGTCATCGCGGGTAATACCATCGGTAGCGAGGCCAGCAGCGGTGAGCACATTAGAAACGGCGCCTACGGTACCTGATGCGCCGTAGGCTGCGTCCCATTTGTCCGAGGAGAACCGGGCCTGGGCCTCTTCAAGGACCGCTTGCGCCGCAACGATGGCATGATCAAAATTGGTTCGGTTCAAAATGCCAACTGGAAAGTAACGGTCTGACCACGACACACTACCGACGTTGAAGGACGCAAGAGTGTTAGCTTTTTTCTCGTTTCCCAGAATGATTTCCGTGGATCGACCGCCAATGTCAACTACCAGTCGCTTTTCCTCAACATCCGGTAGCGCCAGTTGTACGCCTTGAAATATCAATCGGGCCTCCTCATGCCCTGCGATAACCTCCACCTGATGACCCAGTATTTTTTTTGCGGTAGTGATAAATACATCGCGGTTGGCGGCCTCTCTGAGGGTTTGAGTAGCAACTACTCGAACCTGATGCGACTCAAATCCACGGATACGTTCAGCGAAGCGCTCTAAACAAGACCAGCCACGGGACATCGAATCCAACGAGAGCTCTTTTTCCTTTGACATCCCCCCCCCCAAACGTACTGTTTCTCGTAACGAATCCAAGGGTTCAATGTGCCCCCCCACGTACCTGGCGATCTCAAGACGGAAGCTATTTGAGCCAATATCGATCGCAGCTAATTGAGTGTTGTCTTGCATGATTTAACCCTGATTGTTCGGATAGTAATGAAATGGCACTCAATATATCGTCACAACATGACAACTTTGTGACGGTTCAGAAACCTCCTAGTATTGTCACAAAACTGAAATATTTAGAGCGTAAATTCCACTTTGATCAATGCGATCGAACGTTTAACTTTTTAAAGGTGGATCTATGAAACTGAATCTTGCAACTACACTTTTGAGCACGCTGGTTGGCTCATTAATTTCGATGTCAGCGATTGCTCAAGATGCCACTGGTGCAGGCGCGTCTTTCCCAGCACCTATCTACGCAAAGTGGGCT
>DGNZ01000101.1 GCA_002389175.1 Rhodospirillaceae bacterium UBA4479
AGACGACATGATGCATAGAATTTCAGTGCATTACCACCGGATGTGGTTTCAGGACTGCCGAACATCACACCGATTTTCATCCGGATTTGGTTGATGAAGATAATCATGGTGTTGGAGCGCGCGACAGATGCCGTCAGTTTGCGGAGCGCTTGGCTCATCAAACGGGCTTGCAGACCAACATGGGTGTCACCCATTTCGCCTTCTAGTTCGGCGCGTGGTACCAAGGCTGCGACACTATCGACGACCAGCACATCAATGGCACCGGAGCGGACCAATGTATCGGCGATTTCTAAAGCCTGTTCACCGGCATCCGGCTGCGAGATCAATAATTCTTCGACGTTTACACCCAGCTTCTTGGCATATGCGGGATCAAGCGCATGTTCCGCATCAATAAAAGCACATGTGCCACCGATTTTTTGAGATTCTGCAATCACATGCAGCGCCAATGTTGTTTTGCCTGAGCTTTCAGGACCATAGACTTCGACGATCCGCCCCTTGGGCAGGCCACCAATGCCGAGTGCCACGTCCAAGCCGATGGAGCCTGTCGAAATACTTTCGACATTCATCACTTCGCGTTGGCCAAGGCGCATGATTGAGCCCTTACCGAAGGCACGCTCAATCTGGCTAACAGCGGCGTCGAGCGCCTTATTTCGATCCACGTCGGTTTCCTTCTCTACAACACGCAGGCTTGGGCTACTCATATGTTCTCTCCGTTCTTCGCACACTGTTTACAGGCGTTCAATGGAGTCATTTGTACCTAATTTGTTCTATTTGTCTACTATTTTTTTAACTATATGATTTTATTTAATATATTTATATATGTTCCGCTCACGTTCTCGTAAAAATAGATCATTTCATAACGATACCGATATGTTTTAAAAATACGATTCGCACCAAAAACAAGGGACTCCATTGGGCATTAAAGGATTGTATGGATGGATGCGGGGCAAAATTATAACCCTTTAGCTCTCCAAGACCTCTTTAAACTTCACCACCCGTGATTTAAGGGGGAATGGCTTGCCTAAGAATGAGGTTAACTTCTTCAATTCTCTCACGAGTAAATAACCGTCATGTTGAACCATGTCCCGGACATGATCCGGGATTGTTTCAGTATCCATTTCTCCAAATGTGAGATGTTGCTGAAAGTCCCATGGATCCCAAATCAAGTTTGGGATGACAAAGATGTGTAGGCAATGAAGTGTTATTCCCGCGAAACCCGTGGCCCTGAAACACGTTCAGGGTTGACAATAACGAGTAAGACCAGAAGGCTCTGCGTTTAGCTCTCCAGCACCTCTTTGACCTTGGCTGCCAATGATTTCAGCGTGAACGGCTTGCCCAGGAACGCTATGCTTGGGTCCATATCCGGGCCGTTTCGGAATACATCTTCAGAATATCCTGACATCAGAATGGTCTTCACATCCGGCAGTTCTTGGCGCGCTAGATTGACCAGCGTGTGCCCGTCCATGCCCGGCATGACGACGTCGGAGATAATGATATCGATATGCTGGTCGGTGGCCGCGATGATATCGAGCGCGGTCTCGCCGTCCGTTGCTTCCAGCACATCATAGCCTTTGTTGCGAAGTGCACGAGAGCCGAACAACCGCACTGCGTCTTCGTCTTCAACCAACAGCACTGTGCCCTGCCCTGTCAGATCGCCTTCTTGGGCTGGTGCCACGGGGGCGGCCTCGGCAACGGACGCGGGATCGATATCCTGAACCGGCAAGTACATGATGAACGACGTGCCTTCACCCATCGCACTTTCAACGAAGATAAAGCCTTCGGTCTGATGCACGATCCCGTAAACGGTCGATAGGCCAAGCCCGGTACCTGCACCCACTTCTTTGGTTGAGAAGAACGGCTCAAAAATACGATCCAGGTTTTCCTTGGCGATCCCCGTCCCGGTATCACTGACGGATATCGAGACATATTTGCCCGCCGGAATAATTTCATGCCCCTTGGGCGTCGGTTGTTTAAACTTGATGGCCCGGGTCGCAATCGTGATCTTGCCCCCATCAGGCATGGCGTCGCGCGCATTCACACATAGGTTAATGATCACCTGATCGAACTGACCTTTGTCAAACATGACCACGCCCAGATCACGACCATGATCCATCTGCAAATCAACACGCTCGCCAATCAATCGTCCGAGAAGATTCGAGAGCTCCCCCAGCATTTCGGACACATCGACGATTTCCGGCTCCAACTTTTGCTTGCGCGAGAAGGCTAGTAACTGACGGACAAGGTTCGTCGCACGGTTGGCATTTTGTTTGATCTGCATGATGTCGGCGAAATCTGGATCGTCCGGACCACGCCGTGCCAACAATAAGTCCGAGAACCCAATCATCGCCGTCAGCAAGTTATTGAAATCGTGGGCCACACCCCCAGCAAGCTGACCGACAGCCTGCATTTTTTGGGACTGTGTGAACTGAATTTCCAGGTTCTTGTGTTCGGTCGTATCAATGAAATGAAGCACCAAGCCTGTCGCCTCGTCGGCATCACCCTTCACATCAGTTGCCGTCAGACTGACCGAAACCTCTTGGCCGTCTTCGCGATTCAATCGCGTATCCAGATGGACACCATGTCCCACACCCATCACGACTTTAGAAAGCGCACCCTGAACTTCGTCTTTGTCTTCACGCGCCACGATGTCCGTCACCGACGTGCCCACCAGCGATTGATCCGTTGTTCCCATTAGCTGACCAAAGGCCGCATTCTGACTGATGATCGTGCCATCCATATCGACAAAAACGATCCCAATCGGGGAATCCTGATAAAGCCAATGCGCACCACGTGCTAAGACTTTGGCGGGATCGGCGTCAACATTGTCATCCAGATCATCGATAGCGCCGTCAGCACCCTGATCGCTTAGATCAAGTGCCACATCACGGATAATTAATGAGCGGGTGTAGAGTGTCTCACCCTCGGCATCATCAACCTTGGCGGTCTGCATCAACGTAGCGATGAACGGGTCATCGTCCAAAGGCTGCAACGTGATAACGCCCATGCTGACGCCCGCCAATTCACCAGAGTCATATCCGTCCGTGATAAATTCACTGAGGTGTCGACCCTCTAATTCATCGGGACTGATCCCCAACCAATCTGCCAATGTCGCATTGCATCTATCGATCTGACCATCGCCATCGGCCGATAAGAAACCCACTGGCATGAGATCAAAGATATCTTCAAGGATGGTCAGTTCTTTTTGAATTTGTGCATGACCACGAATGATTTCAGTCACGTCATCCAACTGCCAGACCCGGCTTGTTTCATCATCCGGCACACGCGTGCGCCATCTAACGACTTTCCCCGTCAATCGAATGAAACCGGCTTGCTGCTGCGGATGTTTCGCCAAGCCCAGTCCACGCAATATCTGCCGTGCGCTGGTGTCGACTCTGAGTTCTTCGAGAAGACTATGCGCCGCTTTATTTTTGTGCACGATGTACCCATCAGAATCCGAGAGCAAAACGGCGGCAGATGAGTACTCAAAGGCCTCAACCCGGCGATCCGGCACGCTGAGCACTGCGCGTTTGCCCGCTAACCAAGCGGCGATCAATCCGCCGATGACACTCACACCCGCCAGCGCAGGCACAGCTGTTACTCGATACATCGGATAATCACGCCATACGTATGCAGCCGCACCCATCGCGATTGCCGACATCAGCAATGCAGGCACAGGTGATCCCCCGACAGCTTTTGGCTTGTCGGGCTGTTTTCGATCTACAGCCGTCGGTGTTGGTGCCTTCACCCCATCTCCCGCCCTTAGTGGAGCGTTTTACCCTTCATGCGCATAACGTACCCGATAACTTCGGCTACGGCGACAAAGTGTTCAGGTGGGACTTCTTCGTCCAATTCTACCGTCGCATGAAGTGCACGCGCCAGTGGTGGATTCTCAACGATCGGAATATCATTCTCTTCGGCGACCTCGCGTATTCGAAACGCCAATGAATCGATCCCCTTAGCGACCAGTTTTGGTGCTGACATTTCTTCCATGTTGTATTGCAGGGCAACTGCATAGTGCGTCGGGTTTGTAATCACAACATCGGCTTCGGGGACATTCGACATCATTCGTTCGCGCGCGCGCTGCTGCCTAAGTGCCCTAATTTTTGCCTTAACCTGAGGGTCACCCTCAGCCTGCTTATGCTCGTCTTTGACCTCTTGCATGGACATCCGCATTTGCTTCGTGAACTGCATTTTTTGGAACGAGAAATCGAGAGCTGCAATCGCCGTCATGACAGCAACTGTCGCCGTCATGATGATAATTGCAACCATCAGCAGCCGATCTAAGAGTTCATACAAGGGTAACCCTGGCAAAATATCAATGTCATTAAGCAAGGGTAACGAGAGGCCAATAGTTACCACTGCAACAATGACCAATTTGGCGATACTCTTTAAAAACTCGACCATGCTCTTTGCCGAGAACATTCGTTTAACGCCGGCGAGCAATGAAAGCTTCGAGAAATCCGGTTTTATCTTTGTCGGCGCCATAACGAGCCCCGATTGAAGAACGTTACCAGCGATGGCAAATAGCATCACCAAAACAGCAAAAGGCGCCAACGCCACGGCCAAATCGAGTGCTACATCCGTCATTGCCCCCCGAATTCCCTCAAAACTAAACGGGATATCATGAGGCTTAGCAATAAAGGGTGTGCTGATCTGGCGGATTTGATTGGCCATAAACGGCGACATGAACATGATAGCGCCAGCACCCGCCAACAATACGGCCCAACTCTTGACCTCTTGCGAACTCGCAACCTGACCTTTCTCTCGAGCCTTCGCGAGTTTTTTGTCCGAAGGCTCTTCGGTCTTTTGTGAGTCGTCTTCTTCTTCGGCCATCTATTCGGTCCTATGGCGCCAAAAACGGGGTATAGGCATCACCAAACGCCTGTAAGAATACAATCATCATGCCAGAAACTGACAGTGCGAGCACGAACAACTGCGCAGAAATCTGAAGCGGCAATCCAAAGAAAAAGACCTGCAAAGCTGGCATCAATCGGCCCAAGACCCCGAGTGCGAGATAATAAATCATGGCCGATATCAATAACGGTGCCGAAAGCCTCAGGCCCAACGCAAATGCCTCTGTAACTCGGTGCGCCATCAAGTCAGACATGTCCCCAATGAGAATGGGCTGTCCCGGCCGCATTAAATCGAAACTATCGACACCCGCGCGTAACATGACGTGATGCAAGTCAGTCACAAAAATCAGCACCAGCCCCATCGTCGATAAAAAACCAGAGATAACAGAGCTTTGTTGATTGGCCACCGCATCTTGCACAAGGGCGTTCGCCATGGATGAGAAGAACGCGATAAAAGTCCCGGCCGCCTGCAATGCGGCGAACATGACCACTGCAATCGCCGCCATAAAGGCACCAACAACAACCTCGCCCGCCAAAATCAGGAACATTAATATCGCGCTTTCTGGCTGCTCAGGGATATATTGTGCGACCATCGGCGTCAGCAAAAAAGAAAAGACCAAAGCTAAACTGATGCGATATCTGGGCAGCACATATCCTGCCGCAAAGCCTGGTAACGTGCCAAGCATGGTGCCGATTCGGGTCATCACAACCAAGAAAACCCAAATATTCGTCTGTAAGAAAGTTTCAAGCATCGGCGCTAGGACACGCCGAGGTTTGCCATTCGGTCAAACAGTGTCTGCGCGAATTCGACAACATTGGTCATCATGAAAGGCAACATGATGATAATCGCAAAAAAGATGACGATGATTTTTGGCACAAACGTCAGTGTCATTTCCTGGATCGTCGTTAATGCCTGGAATAGCGCGATCGCCAAGCCGATCAGCAAACCAGCCATCATGATAGGCCCTGCTGTCATCAGCACGACCCACATTGCCTCTCGGCCAATTTCCATGACGGCGATCTGATTCATATGAACCTCCGCGACTTACCATACAGTGGTTAATCATCAACCACATGCGCGGCTTAGCCCAAGATCAAATCGGCATACGTAGAATTTCTTTGTACGAGTCGATGACCTTATCGCGTACCGCAACAACAGTCTGCAACGTCACCTCGGCCTCGGCAACGGCGGTGACCACTTGGTTGATGTCAGCACGATCATTGACGCCTTGGATAGAAAGCTGTTCGCTCTTCTCACCAATTTTAATCGCTTCATCGATGGCACTGCGTACTAGGGACGCGAATTCACCACCTTCTGAAGGTGCTTCGGCTTTTGGCGCACTGCCACCACCAAAGGCCTGGCCATTGGCAACGTTAGAGTAAGCTTGAACAGCGTTGGCAAAGCCAATTCCTGCGTTCGACATTTTGGGGTTCCCCCGTTTTTATTCCCGTTCTAGGCTCACTCATACCGTTCTCGGTTGGTGTCCCTGGTACGCGCTTTCTTGCGCGCCGTTTGTTTATCTGCGCAATAGCTCGATCGTGCCCATTAACATGGACCGCGATGATTTAATGACCTGCATGTTTGCTTCGTATGATCGCTGGGCCTCGCGCATATCTGACATTTCAACCAATCGGCTGACATTCGGCGTCAAAACATACCCATCCGCATCAGCCGCAGGGTGGCTTGGCTCATATCGTTTGCCGAAATCGGACATATCCGCTTTGACTTTATTGACTCGCACAGTGTCCAAGCCAATTGAACGATCAAGTTCATTCTTGAATGTGATGATTTGTCGACGATAAGGCTTCCCGTTCGGGTCCTGCGGCAACGAATCGGCATTTGCAATATTCTGCGAGATCACTCGTAACCGTGAGCCCTGAACCTGCATGCCCGCACTGGAAATCTGAAACGTCTTAAGTAAATCATCCATATTTCTGATCCCAATCCTTAGCGACTGCCACGAACAGCCATGGCAATCATCCCAAGATGCTTTTTGTAGAGCTGGGTTACCAATTGATGCTTCGTGTGCGTTTCGTTAACTTTGGCCAATTGTTCTTCAATAATGACGGAGTTCCCATTAGGCGACGTTTCATAAGGGTTCCGCTCAACCTCCTCAGAGAAGTCCCTAATTCGACGTCGAGCCCCGGGTTGATGTGATGCATCCGTCACAGACATACGTACTTGGCTCTCTCCGCGTCGCAAAATATCCTTAAAATCAAAGGCTTTAAGGTCCGATGACTTATATTTGGGGGTATCTGCGTTGGCGATATTCTGGGCCAACACCTCTTGGCGTTGGGTCAGCCAACTCAGGCGCCCCTTCACAGCCGAGAACAGTGTCATTTTTTCAAGTTCCATAAGAACTGCCACTTCCATCAT
This sequence comes from Rhodospirillaceae bacterium UBA4479, assembly GCA_002389175.1. GTDB lineage: Bacteria > Pseudomonadota > Alphaproteobacteria > Rhodospirillales > Casp-alpha2 > UBA4479. Next base: position 7,231 of record DGNZ01000101.1, read on the forward strand.
ATTTTCGGGAAAGATTTCCCAACGATTTCCTGATAGGCATTATCTGCCGGGTTTATTAACAAGTGGTGAATCTTTGTTAACGATATTTTCGGCATGATATCGGCGCACCATGTTGCTTTATCGTTTCTTAAATAGCGCCTGTTAATGTGTTCTCCTTGCCAGTAGCCTCTTTTCAGAGCTTTTTGACCGTGTTGGGGATACATGGACCGAGACCAAAACCCAGCTGAACCGAACATGAAACCGCCACCAACAAAAGAACGGGCGATTTCAGTTGCGTTAAAAGAGAGCAATAAAGGCCGCGCACCAAGAGTCATTGCGGCAGGAAGAGGCACAGTCGCCGAGCAAATTTTGGCTCTTGCCTTTGCGAATGGTGTGAAGGTTCGAGAAGATGCGGATTTGGCAGAATTGCTCTCTGCCGTCGATTTAGAGAGCGAAATCCCACTTGAGGCGTTTACCGCTGTCGCAGAAATACTAAGCTATGTTTATCGAGCAAACGGCGCGATGCAAAGCAACGAGACATTAGACCCGGATGATTGGATTCGATCCGACCAACCGAATGGCAAACGAGAGAAGGACGGGAACCATGACGCAACCGACGATGAATGACGATGCCCCCGACTACTTGGCTGAGATTACGGACATTTCCAAAATGATCGAGAGTGGCAAAGAGCTTGTCGCCCAAGGGAATGCCATTGATCTCTCCAACCTAGAGGCCGTAATCGGAGATCTATGCCGCCGCATGGCCGAAGTTCCCCCATCCAACCCGAACGAAGTCACCGCGGCGATCGAAAAGGTTGTGAACGATCTTACGAATCTTGGCGAAGCGCTGCACCGCCAATCAGAACCAAAGCATTAATCAGGACAATCGATGGAGCCTGAAGGATACCTTAGATTTGTTCTGGCACTGATCTTCGTACTCGCGTTGATCGGGCTTCTGGCTGTTATCGCCCGCCGTTTAGGTGTCGGATTTCCTGCTGGCGCTATCAAATCAGCAGGTGATCGACGAATTGGCGTCGTAGAAGTCGCACCGCTCGATTCCAAACGTAAGCTGGTGTTGATTCGCCGCGATGATGTTGAGCATCTTTTAGTGCTCAGCCCAACAGATGAAACTGTGATAGAGCAAAATATCAAAACCAATACCGACTTTAGCCAAGTTCTCGCTAATACCGAAACCACCAATACGGATGCGACCAAATGATTAAAGACATACTGAAACGTCGATCATTTTGGGCCGTGATATCCGTGATGATTGGTTTGGCAGCTTTTGTCGGTGTCGCCGAAGCTCAAACACTCAGTTTAGATTTGGGCGAAGGCGGAGGCGAAGCCACGGCCCGCATCATTCAACTCATCGTTCTGATTGCGGTGCTATCATTGGCGCCGTCGATCCTGGTGATGATGACGTCCTTCGTACGTATTATCGTGGTCTTATCTTTCTTACGCACCGCGTTGGGAACTCAGCAAACGCCACCAAACCAAGTTTTGGTCAGCCTGGCACTTTTCCTGACGGCGTTCATCATGATGCCAACTTTTGAACGCGCCTATGATGAAGGGCTGCAACCCTTGATCGCCGGTCAAATAAACGAGATCGATGCTTTTGAGCGCTCCATGCAACCGTTTCGCGAGTTCATGCTTCGCCAAGTTCGAGAGCAGGACCTTGAGTTGTTCGTCGATATCGGAGGGATTTCGTTAGAAGACACGGGCGATGCCATGCCGATGCAGGTTCTTATTCCCGCATTTATGATTTCAGAGCTTCGCCGTGCTTTCGAAATTGGCTTCCTGATTTTTGTCCCATTCTTGATCATCGACATGGTGGTATCATCTATCTTGATGGCCATGGGTATGATGATGCTGCCGCCGATTATTATCGCATTACCGTTTAAGATCATCTTCTTTGTTTTGGTCGATGGCTGGTATTTAATCGTGGGCTCGTTAGTCCGTAGCTTTGGCGGCTAAACTAATTAATAGAAGACAACGGCGCCCCACTTTCTATTTTGCTTTTATAATCGGCCAGGAAAGTTTCAACTTCTTGGACTTTGTCTGGAACGACCATCGGATCAAGAATTCCCGGCGTCGATTGCGCTGTAACCAATTTGAAAAGTTCGCCATATTTGCTTTGCGCCATTATTGGTTGAAATTCCAGTTTAAGCTGTTGAACCGCCCGCTCGCCGCCCGAGTTCGTGAGTGCCACGGCGTAATTTAAAATACGCGCGGCTTGAGAGTCAGATAATAATGCTTCAGCAGAGGCATCAGATAATTTGACTAACTTACGATAAGAGCCTGCGGCTTCCAGCCATTTCCCAGAATTCCAAAAAATTTCAGCGCGTAGTAACTCTGCGCTTTCACTATCGTCTGAATCTAATAAGGCCAAGGCATCCCCATCACGGTTCAATCCGATTAGCACCTGTGCCAGCAAATGCCGACGTTGGGTTGTCAATTCATCAGGCATACCCTCGACACCTGTTGCTTGCAGGACCTCTAATGCGCGATCGTAATTCCTGTCCAACATGTAAATAAGAGCAAGACGTCCGCCGACTCGGGCTTTTTGAACACCTTCCAGCCGGAACTGGACTTGCGCCGATAGCAATTCCGCAGCCCGGTCCAATAAGTCGACATCAACCAATCGGTCCGCGAGATTGCGGATCATCTCGTCACCCCGTGCACCCGCAGGTGTGAGCTCTTTAAATTCGTTATAGATTGCAATGGCCTTGACCGGGTCTAACTCGGCGGCCTCGTCTCCCAAGAATAATGAATTAAATGTATCACTCATTTGTTTAGTGACTTCTGGCGCTTCGGGGAATTCGCGGAAATGCGTTGCGGCTTCTTTGAGTGTCGATAGTCCTTCACGGAAAAAGCCTTCATCCAGATACAATGACCCGAGACGACGGAGGTTATTAAACTCCATTTTATCACCACGCCAAGCAAAGCGGAGTTTTTCATACTCTTCGATCGCTTCGCGCAGGCCGATGCGTCGTAACTTCAATAACATTTCGGTTAAAGCGACCCGCGCACGCGCCCGGGATGGACGATCCACGCTCTCTGTAACTTCTTCCCAAAGAGCAACAGCAGCTTCGAAGTCACCATCAAGTTCTTTAAGTTTGCCCTCAGCAAATTTTAACTTTGCCTGCTCGTCCTTGAGTGGTTTTTCGAGATTAAGTGCTTCTAAGAAAAGCTGCGCACCTTGACCATCACCTGTTTCAGCAGAAACCTCAGTGATAAGAATGCCAAGCGGCATCTTCAGTGGTCGCGGATAATCCCGTGCGATTGAGCCTGTAAATCGGAGATCGCGCGCCGACCCTAATCGATCCCCCATTTGCGCAGTCGTCGCCGCTGCCCATAGCCGTGCTTCATCATTTCCAGCAACAGATGAATGCGTCAGATCAGCAAGTGCTAGATCATATCGACCCATGAGATACTGCGATGCGCCGCGCAGGACCCGCACGAGCGGTTCATTTTCAAGCAACGGAATATCATCTACGGCAACGCGCAGAACCGCCAGCGTCTCAGCCGCATAGGCGTTGGCAAAAAAGAACTTCGCAAGTTCAAGCCGCGCAGGTTTACGCCTGTTCTCAGGAGCTGAAGAGACTCCGGTCTCCATTTCGCGCTTGGCCGCAAGGAATTCTTTTACAGGAGCATAGTATTGCGCCAGATCTTCAACCGCCCTGACCATGGGACGCGATGCATTTAACTCAGCATGTGCTGCAGCATCAGCAGAGACGTTCGTCACGGCCAAATTAACGCCACTGTTTGATATCTCAATCCCTTGCCGCAGGGACCGTGTCCGCAAATCATCCGTCAGGGGCTCGATCACAACGCCTTGCGCCGCCACTCGAAGCTGAAACTGAGGGTAATTAAAGTTTTGGCCAACCGCCTGTCCCAATGGAATAACCGGAACCACCACAAAATTATCACCTACATTCGGATCGATCACAGGGATCGGTCGCCCAGGTTCGGGCACGGTGATAAACAAGCGCGGGCCAACTTGTGAGGCCGGCTGGGCAGCAACTTTTAGTGCTGATTGTGGTGCCAATTCACGTTCCGCCAGATCAATGATCCAGGCCAAACCATCCCGTCGAACGGCTGGGTTAAATCGGCGAGACGTACGAATGCGAAGGATCGTGGCATCGGGGCTGGGCAGTTGCAAAATCTCAAATGCAGCTTCACCTGCCGCCACCTTCAGCGCTGCTGTATCCACGTTTGTTGGTTTATCGAAAACAATCCACACAGCCCCGCCCCGCCTGAATGTGGCGGCCGCAACGGGTTCATCAAAATCAAATCGAAACGCTACAGAATCTGTATCTGGAAATGCTTGGACGCGTGCAGCAGATGCGGGACCGTCGTTATTTGATGCTGTGGCTCGAGCCGAAAGCGCCTCGTCGATGGCACGTGGTCTAGTTTCCGGCTCGGGACTTTGGTTTGTCGGGCGTAACACCACGGGGCGCCCCGCACCTGACGGTGGGGTCGGTGCTGGCTCAGGCTCTGCAACGGCGACAGGTGCAACGGGTTGTGCCGGTGGTGCAAGCGGCAGCCCAGGATTCGTCGTCGGAACACCCGCAGGCGCAGGCTCTTGATTGGCCAGAGTTAAGAGCTTCGAGTCCTTGGGCGGCAAAGCAACAGGATCGGGATCGCCTGTCGGTTGGCGGATATCAACGACAACCTTGGACCCAGATAAGAAATCGCGCAGCGGTGCGGTGATCGGAGCCGCCATCGTGACAATGGTCTTCCCTCCCACGATCTCAGCTCGCGCACCTCCCAAGAACGGCACGCCTTCACGATTGAGGGGCGCCACATCAATATTTGCAGCGGCATCAAACGTAATGGTGACGATACCATCAGCATTCGCAACTGTATAAGGCGTGTTCGTCGTGAAATCGAATACAACACGCGTATAATCTGGGTGTTCGCCTGTTCGCACGGCGACACGTGGGGCGTTCGTCGGGACTGCCTGCGCCTGCGTTATTTTTTGAACAGCACCTATGCTGTCAGATACGATACGAGTTTCGCCGCTTTGTAATGGTTCATTTTGGCTATTATCGACTGCCTGTTGCGGAGCAATCGCCCCCTTACTGACAAGTTCTACGGTCACCGCAGTCCCCGTATAATAGACATAGCTCTCTACATCTTGGGATAACGCGAACCTGACCGAGCGCCCATCTGCCCCGCTCGCGACTGATTGGACAATGCCGCCGGACCTTGTCGCTAAGCCGTCAAAGCGTCCATCGATGGGCCGGGAAAAGCGGATCGTAAAGACATCGCCTTGTAAGTTGTGATCGAACGCAACAGGAGCACGCCAAGGAAACGTGTACAGAACAGAATCATCAGTGGCTTCGGCCCGCACGTTGAGGCGCTCTGCCCACGCGTTTACGGGCGCAAAAACGAGTAGCGCCAAACAGATCAAACCCGCTCGGACGAAAGTGCCCACAGCCATCTGTATTCCCTAAAATGTATCCGCCGTTGGCATCACAATGATGTCTACACGGCGCGCCAATTGTCGCCGTTCGTCATCACTAAGATTCGGTAATCTATTATACTGCGAATCTGCATAACCCAACGCCACTATTTGCTCATCATAACCACCGCGCCGAATAGCATTGGCAACAGATGATGCACGCGCGATAGAAAGTTCCCAATTTGACGAAAACGGTCCATCACCTGGAGGCGATGGATCGGTGTGCCCAGTCACGCCGATGGTATTACCGACGTTCTGGAACATCGCCCCTAGCGTGAACATCGCACCTTCGGCACGCGAGTTAATGAGCGCCTGGCCAGGATCAAACAACAGATCACCCGGTAAAGCGATAACTAAGCGATCCTCTAGCTTCACGATCAAGGCGTCACGAAGCAGTGGATCTTGCGACAAGTTCTCTTCAATCACCGATGTCAGGTAATCCAAGTTAACGGCACTGCGCTTAAAAAGCGTACCGATGTTCAATTGCGCTGTCGGCTTCTTAATCGTTTGCTCAATTTCAGGGTTGAGGGTCTGAGATAACGAATCAATGACCTTGTCCCACTCGTCGATTTTAACGTTCGACATGGAAAAAAGCAGCACAAAGAAAGTTAGTAATAGCGAAACCAAATCGGTGAACGTCAACATCCACATTTTGGTGTTGTGATGCTCGGGCTCAACCGTGTGGTCGATTTCTGGAATGGTGTCTCGCCTCATGACTACTGCCCCTGAGTCCGGAGGATCAACGGCTCGGGCTCTGGTGCAGGCCTATTCTTTGCCGCTTCCATCGCCTCTTCGAATCGAACTGCCGTTTCTTGGACACCACGAACCCAAAACCAAAGGCTGATTTCGTTCGGATCGCCCGGCTTCATCCCAATAGATATTGCATCAGGTGGCGCCCCACGGCTGACCATCAAACGTGCCAATTCGCCAACCCGCGACATTTCCAGGGTCTGCCCTACAGGCAGCGCGACACCATCGGTCACTCTTGACCCAATAATGACTTCCATATCTTGGCGGAGCCCAGGCGGACGATTACTCAAAACAGCAACAATCCGATCCAATAACGGGTATTGATCTTCGCGTACCGTGGTCTGCCCATCCAAATAAAGGACGTTAACGCGCATCTGCAGACGCATGAGACGGCCTGGCTGAACAACTTCGATTTTTTCGACCTGAATAGCGGTCGAAAATATTGAGGTAACTTGTTCTTGGAACGCTTCACCTGCCAAAATATCGCCGTCCTTGGCATTAAAATCCACAGGATCAGAGGTCGGGGGCAGGACCGTCGTAAATGTCGAGGTTAAGCTATCCATTACTTTGCTGGATTTGACTTCCTCAAAGGTCGATATCGACACCAGCATGATGAAGAAAGCGAGCACCAGCAGAAACAGACCCAGGAATATAGGTACAATATCCGGTCGAGCTGGTGGTTCTTCGATTTGAAAATCGTCTTTGACGTCAAACATATCTGTCAGCAACACGCATTGTGGGTGCATACAAAATTTCAAAAATCCCCAAGAACACTGACCAACTTGGTCTGTAACGTTTCAGCAGTAAAAGGCTTAATGATGTAATTGGACACGCCAGCTTCTTTGGCTGCTTTCACGTTTTCTGATGAACTCTCGGCCGTGATCATGATGAATGGTAAGTCCTTCATGCCTTCATCAGCGCGGATTTCCTTTAATAATTCCATACCCGACATGGGTTCCATATTCCAATCAGAGATCACCAAGCCATAGGTATCTTGTTTGAGTTTTTCTAGGGCTTTGGCGCCGTCTTTGGCTTCTTCTATATCTGTAAAATTCATCTGGCGAAGGAGGCTGTGCAGGACTCTGAGCATGGTTTTGTAATCGTCGACGATCAAAACCTTCATGTTCATATCAACAGCCAAATTCGTCCTCCACGGCAACCAGCGCTGATCAACGCACGATTATTAATAAGAAACGCCGCCACGGCGTACTTATTACTGATATCATTGTGGGACGGCGCCAACATTACTCGGTAATTCACGGAGAGCGCGCAACTCAACAGTCACTTCACGCGCGCGCTCGGGGCCCATCTGAGCCATAACCGGTGCGAGCTTACGTTCCTTCATGCGTTCAGCCACTTCGAGCAACGTCGTCATTTCGAGTTCTTCGAAAATACGCGCCGCATCCTTTGGCTTCATATTCTCGTAAATTTTGACCAAGCTACCCAGCTTATCTTCTTGCTGTACATCGAATACCTTAATGCGATCCTCGATCACGCGACGTAGGTCTTCGAGTTCAGCAACCCGACGTTCAATTCGAATTTCAGCCGCACGGAGAAGTCCCTGGCGAGCATCAATTTCACGCTCACGCTTTTCTAATAAGTCACGACGCTCAGCAAGCCGCATTAAAATTTCGATCTCAGCCGGTGTCAGTAAAGTCGGGTCATCAGAAATGAGACGAGTCGGGTCTTCTTGCACAGTCGCACCGCCTTCGCCTTCGATGGCAGGCGCGCCAGCTGGCGCAGTTTCTTCAGGGACAGCGGCGGACTCTTGTGCAGCAGGGGGCGCAGGCTGAGGCGGTTCAGCCGTTTCCTGCGCGGTCGCTTGCGAAACTTTGATTGAACCGTCCAGCAACGAGTCGATACCTTGCCAAATATCACCAACACGTACCGTCAGCATTAACGTCGCCGCGAAAATCGTGATTGGCAGAAACCGTATTTTTGAAAATAGCTTTATCATAACTCTTGATCCGTCTCGGTATTATCCGGCGTCTTTAAGGGCCCGAAGGAGTTCTCGCTCTGCTTCAGAGCGGCCCTCAACATTGTCTGATTCTTCTTTCGAAGCCGTTAATGGCGATTTCGATGCTTTTGGCTTTGGTGCACTTGAGCCCTGCGAGGCACTTGGTGGTGTCGGCACAGCACCCAGTCCATCGCGTGCTTCGCGGACAAGTTCCTCCAGGCGGTCAGCAGCAGAGCCGCCGCGATCATTCAAAAAGGCAAGATCATCACGAAGTGACTGCGCCCGACCCATTTGGATATCAAGAGCCTGCGCTACAGTGCGAAGCTGATTGATGTTTTCCTCAGCTCGGAGCGTAGATTCACCAAACGTCCTTGCCAAGTTCTCCAAATCCTTTTTGTCTCTGCGAAGGCTTTGAAGACGCCTGTTAAGTGTCACTGCATAACCAATCGTGACCACGAGTAATACGGCGACAGCAATATCAATGATCAACGTATAGGGCATCGCGTTCTCCTATAAACTGGGGCCAAAAGCCCATCAGCCATCTCGAGGAATTTTTGCCACACGACCTTCAATTTGGACCGCTATCTTATCACTTTTTCGGCCCATGCGTCCTGTGTACATAGGAATATCTCCACAAACGAGACTAACCGGTGATTCCTTTGTCGCATTTAACATGATCTGTGAGCCAACTTTGAGATCGAATACATCGCGCAGCTTCATAAACTGCGTATCTATGACTGCTTCTAGATTGACGTCCGTCACCCAAAGCTCTTCAGCTAAGTGCGTTTCCCAAATGGTATCACGCCCGAACTTTTCACCCATGAACATCTGTAACAGAAGTTCCCGAACCGGTTCCAAGGTTGCATAGGGCAACAACAGTTCCAAACGTCCGCCACGATCTTCCATATCAATCCTAAGTCGCGCCACAATAGCCGCGTTCGAGGGTCTGGAGATCGCTGCAAATCGTGGATTGGTTTCCAATCGGTCAAAACGGAATGTCACAGGGCTTAGCGGTTCAAACGCAGCAGACAAATCACCCAGCATCACGTGGACCATCCGCTCTACCAGTGAACGCTCAATCGTTGTATAGGGTCGACCTTCAATTCGCATGGCAGCCGTACCTCGGCGTCCACCTAACAACACATCAACAATCGAATAGATCA